>JBKPBV010000138.1:0-5902 GCA_046727055.1 Actinomycetota bacterium
GTTCCATAGGCTAACCTAAGATCCTGCCAGTAACCATGAGCACAGTGGAGGGTTTCAAAAGTGCACCTACGACGTCTGCTCATCGTCGCCACGGCGGGGTTCGCGATGATCGCGCTGGCCGCCTGCGGTGGCGCCGCGCCAAGCACGACCGAAGACAACCCGAATGCCCTCGTGATCTACAACGCTCAGCATGAGTCGATGACGACGATCTGGGCCGACGCGTTCACCAAGGAGACCGGAATCGAGGTGGTGCTCCGGCACGGCAAGGACTTCGAGCTGGCCAACCAGATCAAGGCCGAGGGCGACCGGAGCCCGGCCGACGTGTTCCTGACCGAGAACTCACCGGCGATGGCGGTGGTGGAGGACGCCGGCATGTTCGCCGATATCGATTCGGCGACACTGGCACAAGTGCCCAGGAAGTACTCCACCAGCACCGACAAGTGGGTCGGTATCGCGGCCCGGTCGACGGTGTTCGTGTACAACACCGAACGGCTCCGCGATGAGGAGCTACCGGAGTCGATCATGGATCTGGCGAAGCCCGAGTGGCAGGGTCGATGGGGGGCGGCACCTGGCGGTGCCGACTTCCAGGCGATCGTCAGCGCCATTCTTGAGCTCGAGGGTGAGAAGAAAACCGAGGCCTGGCTGCAGGCAATGAAGGTCAATTACAAGAACTACAGCGGTAACAACACCGTGTTGCAGGGCGTGAACAGCGGCGAGATCGACGGCGGGATCATCTACCACTATTACTGGTACCGCGACCAGGCGAAGACCAAGGAGAACAGCAACAACGCAAAGCTGCTGTTCTTCACTGGAAAGGATCCGGGCGGCTTCTTGTCGGTCTCCGGTGGCGGCGTGCTGGAGACCGCCAAGCACGCTGATGAGGCACAACAGTTCCTGAAGTTCATTACCGGCCCGACGGGTCAGCAGGCGCTCGCGGACAGCGCCGAGTTCGAGTACACGGTCGGCTCGAACGTGCCGGCAAACCCTGCGTTGCAGCCGCTGTCCGAGCTCGACCCGCCACGGGTTGACCCCTCGAAGCTCAACGGGCCGAAGGTGATCGAGTTGATGACCAATGCGGGGTTGATCTGACCGCAGTCGTGGCGCCGGTTGCGGCGCCGACCCGGCGATCGAGTACCCCCACCAAGGTTCTCTACCTGGTGGCAGTGCCGGTCAGTCTGCTAGGGCTGATCCCGGTCGGCTACATCGTCGCCGAGTCGTACGCGCTCGGTTGGGCCGGGAGCCAGGAAGCGCTCTTTCGACCCCGAGTGGCCGACCTGCTGGGCAACACGCTGGCGCTGGTCGGAACCTGCGTCATGGGCTGCGTACTGCTCGGTGTTGCATCCGCCTGGCTGGTCGAGCGCACTGACCTACCGGGCCGGAGAGTGTGGGCAGCCGTTCTCGTCGCGCCGCTGGCCGTGCCAGCGTTCGTCAACAGCTACGCCTGGGCGTCGCTTTGGCCGCAGTTCGAGGGACTGCCAGCAGCGACGACGATCACCGTGCTCTCGTACTACCCGTTCGTGTACCTGCCAGTGGCAGCTGCATTGCGCGGTCTCGACACTGTGCTGGAGGAGACCGGCGCGTCGCTGGGGCTTGGGCCCGCAACACGATTCGTACGCGTGGTACTACCTCAGCTGCGGGTCGCCATCCTCGGTGGCGGGCTGCTGGTCGGGCTGCACATTCTCGCCGAGTTCGGGGCCCTGCAGATGATCGGCTATGAGACGTTCACCACCGTGATCCTCGTGCAGTTCCAGTCGACGTTCAACGGTTCGGCCGCGACCATGCTCGCGGGAGCGCTCGTGACATGCAGCCTGCTGTTCGTCACGCTGGAGGTCCTGGCCCGGGGTGGGGCGCGGTACTCGCGGGTTGGCGCCGGAGCTGCACGCCCGGCCGTGCCGGACCGGCTGGGCTTGGCCCGCTGGCCGTCAGTTGCCGTACTCGGCGGGCTCCTCGCGGCAGCCGTGGGCGTGCCTGCGTACGCGGTCGCGCGCTGGTGGTCCTACGACACCGGGATCGATTCCGAGTTGATTGCAGCACTTTTCAGCACGCTGCGGTTCGGGCTCATCGGGGCGGCGGTCACCACAGTGGCGGCGCTGCCACTCGCCTGGCTCGCCGTGCGCCGGCGCAATCTGGCAAGTACGGCCCTCGAGCAGTGCGCCTACCTGACGAGCTCGCTGCCGGGCGTCGTGGTAGCGCTGGCGCTGATCACACTGACAGTTCGCTGGGCCGATTCGCTGTACCAGACCACAGCCTTGGTTGCGGCGGCCTACCTGATGCTGTTCCTGCCTCGGTCGCTAGTCAACCTGCGCGCCGGCCTTGCTCAGGCCGATCCAGAGCTGGACGACGCGGCCCGCGCCCTGGGCTCCTCGGAGCTTAGGCGGCTAGTCCGGGTCACCCTGCCGCTGATCGCTCCCGGAGTTGCCGGCGGTGCAGCGTTCGTCTTTCTCGCCGTCTGCACCGAGCTGACTGCCACCTTGTTACTGGCGCCGACTGGAACCACCACCTTGGCCACCCAGTTCTGGGCCCACAGTGACAGCCTGGACTATGCCGCAGGCGCGCCGTACGCCGCCGTCATGATCGCCATCTCGGCTCCGCTGGCCTATCTCATGCTTGAACAATCGCGGAGAATACGACGACGATGACCTTCCCGCTATCGGTCCGCGGTCTGCGGCACGCGTACGGCTCGGCCGAGATCCTGCACGGCCTCGACCTTGACGTCCGGGCCGGCAGCACTCTGGCCGTACTGGGACCCTCTGGGTGCGGCAAGTCGACCTTGCTCCGACTGGTGGCCGGGTTTGAGCGCCCATCGGCCGGGCAGATTGACATCGCTGGGGTCACAGTGGTCGGGCGAGGGAGCTGGGTGCCTCCGCAGCGTCGCCCGATCGGCTATGTGGCGCAGGAGGGCTCGCTGTTTCCACACCTGTCGGTCCGACGCAATCTGGCGTTCGGCCTCGACAGACGCCAGCGCGGTGACCGGGTGCGGGTCGCTGAGCTGCTCGATCTCGTCTCGCTCGACCTGAGCTGTCTCGACCGCTACCCCCACGAACTCTCCGGCGGGCAGCAGCAGCGCGTCGCCCTGGCCCGTACCCTGGCCCGACGGCCGGCGCTGGTGTTGCTGGATGAACCGTTCGCTGCTCTCGACGCCGACCTTCGGGCCGCCACCCGTACAGCAATGGCCGAGGTGCTGCGTAGCGCTGGGGTGGCGACCGTGCTGGTCACCCATGACCAGGGCGAGGCACTGTCGTTCGCGGATGAGCTGGCTGTCATGGTCGCCGGCTGCTTCACTCAGGTGGGTCCTACCCGCGATGTCTACGAGTGCCCCGCTGATCTGGAGACCGCCCGCCTGGTCGGCAGCGCATTGGTCGTGCCGGGAACGGTGCTGGATGGGTGTGTGGAGACTCCGCTCGGCCGGATTCCGCTACGCGCGCCGTCGCCGAGCGGAGTTGCTGAGGTTATGTTGCGTCCGGAGCAGCTCAACGTTCGGCCTGCGGAGCACGGCCCGGCCATCGTCGAACGGGTGCACTACTTCGGTCACGACCGACTGCTCGATCTAGTGTGGCCCGGCAGCGGTCTGCGGGTTCAGGCCAGGGTGCCCGGCCATCTGGACTGCGAGATTGGGGAACGGGTCGAGATTGCCGTTGACGGTGCCGCTGTTGCCTTTCTCACAACAACAGGACATGGCCCACATCGTGACTCGCGGCCGCAACCGGATGGGCCCGCCCCGAAGGCTGGCGCTCCTGTCCAGTTAGGCGAGCGACGGAACGACGAGGTGGATCCCGAACAACACCAGCAAGCCACTGCTGAGCAGCAGCCAGCCGGTCGATAACGTGACAGAACCTCCCTGGTTGGCCTTTGATTTCTGGCTACTGAGACGATGCGGACGCCAGTCAAGATCACGAACGAGGCAGCGGCCCCGACGAGCCGACATGCCGATCTTGGCTCAACGGATAGCGAATCTGACTATGGATCGGGTGGTCTACGCCGCTCACGCTCGGTGCGCAAGTACACGGAGAGGTTGACCAGAGCGAGGCTCGCTGCTGCGATGGCGCCCGCCCACCAATACCAGCCGCCCTCCGTCACGGCGGCCACGATCAAGCCGGCGGCCAGCACGACCTCCGTGGTGGCGAGCCCAAGTCGCCACCACCGGGGGAACCCTGAACTCACGCTGTGAGCGTAATTGGGCCAAAGCACCACCCCTGTTCAAGCGGATTTCGAAGGACAGGCCAGCCTCACACCCCAAGTCTTTGACGTTGAACGTCGCAAGTGGCACGCCGTATGCAATGCAGCATGCAGCCACCCAGATGTCGTTGATCGGCCTGGGGCGACCCGCCGGGCCTCCATCGAACCAGGTTCGTCGTGGCGGCCGCAGTCGCGGGCCTGATCCATGCGGCGTTCAGTCTCTACTGGGCACCACCGACGTGTCGTAGGCCCGCTAGAGTCACGGGTTCTCGTCCATCCTCGCCCACACCCGCGCGGCCACGTCCGCGGGGCTGGGTCGCATGTCACAGGCTGCCGGGCTGTCTCGTCTTGGTGAGGAGAGCCAGTACCTGATGAGGAGTGTGACGTTATGCGAGTGTTCGTGGCAGGCGGGCCGGGGTGATCGGGCGTCGTCTGGTGCCGCAGCTGGTTGCCCGGGGTCATCGGGTCACCGCTACAACGCCAAGCGCGGGCAGATTGGGGCCGCTGGAGCAGCTGGGCGCAGATGCCGTCGTGATGGACGGGCTGGATGCGGCGTCGGTGGGCGAGGCGGTCGCCGCGGCCCGGCCGGACGCGATCGTGCATCAGATGACGGGGCTTTCCGTGGCACACGCCGGCAAGCCCAACCTGAGGAGGGCCGAACGCTTCTTCGCCACCACCAACCGGCTCCGCAGCGAGGGGACCGACCACCTGCTCGCCGCAGCCGAGGCGACCGGCCTCTCCCACTTCGTCGCGCAGGGCCACGCCAGCATGAACGGAATTCGCAAGGGCGGATGGGTCAAGACCGAGGAAGACCCGCTGGAGGTGGTGGAGGGGACGAAGGCGATCAACCACCTCGAGGACGTGGTGGTCAGGGCTGGCGGCGCGGTCCTGCGCTACGGCGGGTTCTACGGGCCAGGCGCCAACGACGATCAGGTCAAGCTCGTGGGGAAGGGGCTGTTCCCGCTCGTCGGGGATGGCACCGGCTATGTCTCGTGGGTGCATGTCGACGACGCGGCGCGCGCTACCGTTTTGGCGGTGGAGCAGCAGGCGAAGGGCGTGTTCAACATCGTCGATGACGAGCCAGCACCGGTCAGTGAGTGGCTGCCCTATCTCGCGGAGTGCGTCGGGGCGAGGCGGCCGCGGCGGGTCCCCGCGTGGCTGGCCCGGCTGCTGGCCGGCGAGATGGTGGTGGGCATGATGACCGAGGGGCGTGGCTTCTCCAACGCCAAGGCCAAACGAGAGCTCGGCTGGGAGCTGCGCTACCCGTCGTGGCGGCAGGGTTTCAAGGAAGAACTGGCGTGACCCGTGGCGAGGAGTTCGAGGAGCTGCGGCCGCTGCTGTTCGCGATTGCATACCGGATCCTGGGCAGCGTGGCCGAGGCCGAGGACGCGGTTCAGGAGACTTGGCTGCGCCACGAGTCCTCAGCGACAGAGCCCGTGTCGCCCAAGGCTTTCCTCTCGGCCGTGGTGACTCGGGTCTCGATCGACGTGCTGCGCTCGGCGCGCGTCCGGCGGGAGACGTACGTCGGGCAGTGGTTCCCCGAGCCGCTGCTCACCGATCCCTACGAGGACCCGGCGCGCTCGGCGGAGCTGGCCGACTCTGTGTCGATGGCGGCGCTGTTGTTGCTCGAGCGGCTGACCCCGCTCGAACGGGCGGTCTTCGTGCTGCGGGAGGTGTTCGGGTTCAGCTTTTCGGAGGTCGCGGTTGCCGTCGGGCGCTCGGAGGC
>JBKPBV010000139.1:0-9093 GCA_046727055.1 Actinomycetota bacterium
GGGTGACGTTGCGGCACTTCAGCGTCGGCCGGTCAGCAGGGTGAGTGGACCGACGTTGGTCTGACTTGCTGATCGACTCGCAAATCAGTTAGTCCGGCCCTTCAATCAACAAACGGTTGAGGGTGGCAATCAGCGAATCCATCCGAGTTGTGGCCACCTCCCAGACGAGGGCGTCGTCGATGGTGGCGTATCTGTGGACAAGCACATTGCGGAACGCGACGATCCTGGGCAGGTCGGGGACATTAGCAGCGGTAGGTGGGTCAATACGACTCAGCCGGTTGAGAGATTCGCCGACAATCTCGAACTGGCGTTCGACCGCCGATCGAAGCATCGCGTCGGCCTGGTAGTCCTGCCATGTCCTGCCCGCGGCGAAGTCGAGGATGAGTTCCGCCGCACGTCGGGCATCCCAGAGGAGTGCCCCAGCATCAGGCTGCATAAAGTTCCTCGGAGCGCCGGAGGGCGGATGCAGCGAAGTAGGGATTGTCGAGGGCGCCGGGCATCACCAGGTCGACTGGTCGTCCGAGCAGATCCTCGAGCTCCTCCTTCAGGCCGAAGTATGCGTCAAAACGGCTGGGCAAATCATCCGCAAACTCCACGAGAAAGTCGACATCGCTGCGAGTGTCGTCGAATTGCTCAGTGACAGCGGAGCCGAATACAAGCAACCTCCGAACGCCGTATTTGCGGCACAGGCGGCTGATCGCTTCCCGATCTAGGACAAGTCGACCCGACATTGTGTGCTCCTCGGCACGCGATGTTGTGTTCGGTTGACATGCTCCCACGCACTCCCGTCGAGTACGCCTGGAGACACACTTCGTTGTGAACCCGCGGGAGCTTGGGCAATAGGGCGACTGAAATCGCCAGCGAGCAGAACAGCGCCATGCGTGATGAGGGACGAGCTCAGTAGGGGTGCGCTGGCATGTGGTGACGGTGTGGCACTTGTCGAGTGCTTGATCGGCAGCCCATGGCCAGAGGATTCGCTGCAACTCATCGGCGATGGCCTTCAGCTCGCCCTTAGGCAAGAGGTAAAGGAAGCGTCCGGCCTAGCTGCCGAGTGTGTTGCTGCCTTGCGCGCACGCGACTGGGAGGGCGATGAGGAACTCGCCGTCTCGCTCGAGGCTAGTTTGGGCACGGCTCCGGCCCGACTTCTGGCCTCTGGCTGTTGACTCGAGGAGCTGGCGATGGTGCTTGCGGGGACCCGGTCGAGGGCGGTGGCCGTATCGACTCCAGACTGGAGAGGTCTGGCCGAAGGCAGCGATTGAGTATGCCGTGGAGATGGGTGCGGAGGACGAGGACGAAAGCGACGACTCGGATCGGTGGCTCTGGGTTGACTGCGAAGGCACGCGTCGCGGCCACCGGGATATGGAGTGGTTCATCTCTGACATCGACGACCCGGAGATTGGGGACAGGCTGAGTATCGCGATCAGTGGCCGGGGAGCGTTCCGCCGTTTCAAGAACACTTTGTCCCGGTGGGACGACCTGATGACGCGTGGCACGCCTTCTCCGACGATCGCCAGCGCGGCCGCGCGTGAGCCTGGCTCGCGGATGAGGGCTATTTGCCAACCCCGTAAGACGAGCCGTAGTTGATCCGCCGAAAACCGACGGGTCAGCAGGGTGAGTGGACTGAGAGCCCCACAGATCGAGCCGCATCGAGGAGGCGCGTGTCGTACGCCACAAAAGTATCGGAGTCGACTCTGAGCGCTGTGGCGAGGTGGAGCGCGTCCAGGCTGCGCATATGAGTGCCGGGGAGAAGTCCTGCTTCGTGAAGCAGAGACCGGGGCGGATCGACGAGATCGACTCTGGCCAGTAGGTCGGTCACCATCGACTGCTCGAGCTCCAGGCGTGTTGCGAGTCTGCGCAACTCGGTCTCGAGCAGTGCACTGGAGACAAGCTCCTGCTCTTCGATGGTCCGGTCGAGGTAGGCAGCAAGCGCCTCGGACTCCGCTTCGTCTACGAGGAGCTTCGCCGCGGCGGACGTGTCCAGGTAAACGGTCAACGGTCACCGCGGAGGTCGTCGAGCGCGGACTGGGTGCTCTCGCTGCGTTGGGCTCGCTGGATCTGCGAGAACGGACGACGAGACGTGGCCTTGCGGACCCGCAGGCGACCGTTGGGAGCCGGGGGAGTGAGCAGGGCGACGACCTCGCCGTGATTGGTGATCTCGTACGACGCCCCCGCAGCAACCTCGCGCAGGATTTCAGCGCTGCGATTCCGCAGATCGCGGTGGGCCAACTGCTCAGTCATAGGTCGTCTCCTTGGACAGTGTAGCAGTCGTAGCAGTCGGGCGCTGGGCTGGAGGCGTTCACTGCTTGGGAAGCGGACATGCGAACGCCTGAGCTTCGCGACAGCGCCTGAAGCTTGGGCGTTCTGCCGAGCCTTGCGTCAGTGGTTAGACGTCACCATCGCCTCTGGAGCAGGAGGCGTAAAAGTCGTCCAGGCCGCACGCCTCGGCAAAGACCACCCGCGACACCTACGGCCACCTGTGGCCCGACGAGGACGAATTCTCACGGGCTGCGGTGGCGGCGTCTACGCTGCGGGATCTCAAGGAGAGGGCGGAAGGAGCCCGGATGGATCGGCTTGAGGATGTGCCGGGGTCAGGTGAGTCTGTCGACGACGTCGTTCTGCTCCTCCATGGCTGCGAGGACACCGCCGCCACGCTCCTGCGGCAGGCGGGAATGCTCGAGGTCGCTTCACGTACGACGGTCTGTCCCGCCCCAAGGGATCTCATTTACACTTCGAACAGTCCCGCCTGGTCGAGCACGAGAACGGCATGATCGTTCACGTCGAGATCCTTCCGACCAGGTGGTGTCCGTCTGGTTGCCCGAGGAACGAGTAACGCCGCCATGGAGCGTGCGATCGAGAGCGTTCGGAGGAGCGTCCTTCTGGAGGTCGGACTCTCAGCGCACCGGTACCGGCGAGGCCGCGGAAGACCACGGCTCGTCTGACGCATTGCGCAAGGCGGGGTGCCCGCCCGATCTCCTGCGAATCCCTGCGGAATCCCGCCCGATCGAGCCTTCCCGAGAAGCGCGAAACCCCCGGATCCAGGCGTGAATCCGGGGGTTCGGCGAACGATGAAAGATCGGATGTCGTATATCTCCTGCGGAATCCCTGCGGAATCGCGCCCGTACCACGGCCCCGTGCACAGAACGAACGGAGATAGCCGAATTGCGGATTTCCTTCGTTTCAAGGTGCATCTGAGGCTTGACCAGCTCCAGGCGGTCGCGCGGGCGAGAGACCGATGCTTTCAAAGTGGCGCTGCAGGTCAACTGACATGGACCAGCCGCAGGTCGGGGCCCGTCGCGCGCAGCGCAGATCGCAGCGCCGCGGCCTGAGCTGCAGATCTAAGAGGATGTGCTGGCTTGGAAACGGCCAGCTGCACTCGGCTTTTGCCTGACTTTCACACTGATAAACGTGGTCCGTTAATGCCACCCTCATCGGGCGTTTCAAAGGACGGGTCATACGGAACGTAAGTCCCCACACCGCCCGCAGGGCTTTTCCTCGCAGCCACCGCTGCGCGTCCCGGTCGCGGTGCCGGACCGTTTACCGAGACCCCGGGGTCGGCTCGGTCTCGGCCTTCTTGACGTCTACTCGTACATGGATCAGAGTCGTCCAGTGCGGGACGGGTGATCACAGCGGTCCAGGTCTGACCGAGCAGACGCTTGCATGGATGCAAGCACAGGTCGGCGGGCGCGTAACGGTCACAGCCATTCGTTCCCTGCACGACGGGGAGAGCCCGTGGTGGATAAACCTGAGATCTCCTGACAACTCCTCATCTGCGGTGGTGCTGCGGACTTCGAGTAGGCGGATCTGGCCCGACCAGGTCGCCACGAACGCAGCTGCGCTCGTCGTCGCCGAGAAGTACGGCTTGCCGGCTCCCCGCCTGCTCGGAACCGATCTCGATGGTCGCGACGCCGGAGTGCCGGCAACTCTGGAGACCGTCGTGGCTGGCACGAGCATGTGGCCGGCCAAAGGATCGTCCGGACTGCCCCGAGCGGCTGGCGCCGCGATCGCCCAAGTCCACCGCTTCGCTCTCGCTCCGCGATCGGATCTGCCGTTTCGGCCACCACCGATCGCGGTCGATGACTTCGCCCAGGAACGTCGACTGGGACGCATGCCGACCGCGGCATTGCTCCAGCTCGCCGAGCACGGTTCCGTAAGCCGGTCGCCTACCGGCTAGTCCCACAGTCCCGGCTGAAGCGCTGAATTCCGCTCAGCGGTTCGTCCTACTTGACCCCTTACGGCAACTCTCGGCTGCCTGCTGCGACCGGTGCCGCACGGAGCATCCGTCGTGTCGGAAGCCTTCTTCCTCCAAGCGGACGCCGCTCGGGCCGTCGATACGGGCGTCCTGGTCAGCATCATCGTCGAATTCGCTGTGCTCGTCTGTGTACGCGATGACCTCGGCGTCGGCCCAAAGACGCTCGGCTTCGGCGCGGACGGTCTGCGCGGCGAGGTCAGGCAAGTGGATGAGCGTGGTCATGTTCTTGCCGACGCCGTTCAATGAGGAACCAAGGCCGTAGACCCTGTCCTCGCCAATCAGGTAGCGGTCGTGGAAGTCGGCACACCGAAGTTCTCGCACCACTCCATCCGCGCCCGGCGGTGTCAGACGGATCATCAGTGCCAGCTGGGTCAGGCGGCTTCCTTTCAGCTTGCTGCTCACCGGGAAGCGTGACGCGTTGCTGTCTTTGAGTATGTGGACCAGCTCCCCTGGGCGAGGTAGCCGTCCATGATCAACGCCTCGCCGCACTCGGAGATGACGCCGAGCACCCGCCCGTAAGCCAGCTCGTCCTCAGCGGCTAGTACCATGACCGACGCGTCCTCGTCGCCATCATCGGCCGCAGCCTCCGCTCGCAGCAGCGCGTGTCCGAGCCGCGTGACGCCATACCCACCCTTCTTGTCACGCTCGATCCAGCGCAGCCGTCGCAGATGCGCCAGAAACTTCTCGGCCGGCCAATAGGCCGGAGCCCACCATCGATTCGAGCCAGGACGGCCCTTTTCGGACCCGCCGCTCGGGAATCTCCGGCACCGCGGCCTCCAGCAGTTTGCCCTGCCGCCTCGGCCGTGGATCGGGTCTGAGCCGCCATTCATTGATCTCTCGACCGGTTGGGCGATAGCCACCCCGGTTGACCGTCGCGATGAACTCCATGACGGCCCGCTGTTGGTCCTTGACGATCATGGATGACATTTCATCATGGCGGTACTGCGACGACCGCTCCGAGCGTGGCGCAACCGGGCCGTTCCTCACCACCGGGCCACTCAGGTGCCGAGCGCTGACGGCCCCGGACCGACGCGCGATGATCCCGTATGACGGTCCCCAACCGGTCGCTCAGGGGGTTCCCTCGGCCGCCGCTGTTCAGTATCTCTTGCTGCGAAGCATTCGACTCACTCGAATAGGTGCTGTTACCAGCAATAGATGGCGAATTGCATCGAGTGAGAAGACTTTGCCCTTGGTAACTGACGCTGACTAGGCGCTCTAGTGGAGTGCCCTAGTCGGTGCCGTCTTCAGGACATGCTCCGGTAGCCTGCCAACGGTCGGCAGAGGGCCGGGACTAGAGCACGCTCGCTGCGACTGGTCGTCGTGCGAGTGGCGGGAAGACTTCGAGTACGGCGGATTCTGCCACGACAAGCGGCACAGACCTTTCCCACGCTAGAAGTTGCTGCATTGACCACCCGAAGCGGTGCGCACCTGGAGGGTCGCGCCGATCAAACTCAACGCCAGTCTGATCAGCTAGACCCCGTACTACCCACCGCACTCAACCCGAACCGAGCCGCATTATGTTGTCGGTGGTTCACGAGGAGGACGAATGTTTGATTTCCCGAGAGTTTCCTTCGCGTCTGCATTTGCATTTCTCGTCGGGTTCAGCCGCGGTGGGAGTTCCGGCGCGACCACCGAGCTGCCCATGGATCGCCAGCGATGACGACCAGGACGACGGCCACGTTTGCGCCCGCGCCCAAGGGCAGGGGAATCCCGTTCGGCGCAACCTCCCTCGACCTGGCGAGCAAGGGATATGTTGAGGAGGAGTACAGCGCGAGCGGTACCGCGAACCGGTATCGCATGAATTTCACCTCCACGTACGGCGCGGGCGGTACAGCAGGCCAGCCGGACGACCCGCTGGCGACAGCCGAGGTGGTGGACGCCGGCCATCCCTACACAACGAGGATCCTGGTGCGCCGGCCTGCCGACGCCGACTCCTTCAGCGGCACCGTCATCGTCGAATGGTTCAACGTCTCGCTGAGCCAAGATGTCGACTTCGTGTTTGCCGCCACTCACGACTACCTGCTCTCCAACGGATACGCCTGGGTTGGCGTCAGCGCGCAGGTGGTGGGGACGAACGCCCTGAAACAGGCTAACCCTGCTCGATACGCCAACCTCAACCTTGACGCGAGCAATGATGATCCGGCGGGCGACAAGTTGGACGCCCAAGGAGATGTGCTGTCGTGGGATATCTTCGCTCAAGTCGGTGCCGCGCTGCGAAACGGGGGTGGCGTCGACCCTCTTGATGGACTGACCGCGAAGCACGTGATCGCAGCCGGTCAGTCACAAGCCGCAGAACGGCTCACGGCTTACTACAACTCGATCCAGCTGCTGTGCCCGGAAATCTACGAAGGCTTCATTGGCTACGACCGGTTCAACCGGGTTCGATCCGACCAGAACGCAAAGGTGATCTCGTTCGGATCCGAGAACCGCCGCATAGCATTTTCGAGGAAATCTCTGCCGGAAGACTCGGCTAACGTCCGCCTCTGGGAGGTGGCAGGGGCTTCACACAACAGCCTTGAGGAGGTGGAGGGTTACCTAGATCCTCAATTCCTTCGCAATGGGATCTTAAGGGCACCTGACGGCACAGCGCTGTCCCTGACCGATGTTGTGGCCGAATGCGACACGCAACCGATCTGGAGTCGAGTCCCCAACGGACACGTGGTGGCCGCGGCTATCCAGGCGATGCAACTGTGGCTGCAGGATGGCGTGCCTGCGCCGACCGCACCAAGGCTGGAGACAGACGATTCCGGCCAACTGGTGCGCGACCCCCAAGGTTGCGTTCTCAGCGGCATCCGGTTGGCAACATTCGACGCGCCGACTGCGCACAATGGTGCCGCCAACACCGGCTCCGAGGGCTGCAGCCAAGTCGGGTACCACATCGACTTCACGCCGATCGAGCTCCGCGAACGGTACGGCTCGCAACAGAACTACATCGACCAGATCGCCCGGATCACCCGGAAGGCAAAAAGGGGCGGCTTCCTAGTTTCCGCCGACGCGGACCGCACTATCGAAGAAGCGAAAACGGTGAAATTTGAGAGCGGTCAGTGAACTTCCGACCGGAATAAACCGGTGACGCGCACGTACGGCGAAAGGATCGACATGTCGGCCTCGACGACGTCGCTCGACCTGCCGCGGCTGTATCAGGACCTGCACGCCCATCCCGAGCTGTCCTTCCAGGAGACCCGCACGGCGGCGATCGTGGCCGAGCAGCTGCGTGCATTCGGGTACGAGACCACCGCCGGCGTCGGAGGCACCGGCGTCGTGGGTGTGCTGCGCAACGGCAAGGGCGGGACTGCCCTGCTGCGCGCGGATATGGACGCGCTGCCGGTGCTGGAGCAGACCGGGCTGGCGTACGCGAGCACCGTGCGCGGCGTCGACGGCGCCGGGAACGACGTGCCGGTGATGCACGCCTGCGGCCACGACATGCACGTGAGCTGTCTGCTCGGGGCGGCGCGCGAGCTCGCCGCCGACCGGGGCGCTTGGGCGGGCACATTGATGGCCGTCTTCCAGCCTGCGGAGGAGCTGGGGAGGGGCGCTCAGGCCATGGTCGACGACATGCTGTTCGACCGGTTCGGCGTGCCGGACGTCGTCATGGGCCAGCACGTCGCCCCGTTGCCCGCCGGGTTCCTCGGGCTGCAGCTGGGGACGGCGTTCGCCGCCTCGGACAGCCTGAAGGTCACCCTGTTCGGTCGGGGCGGGCACGGCTCACGCCCAGAGGCCACGATCGATCCGGTCGTGATGGCCGCAGCCACCGTCCTTCGCCTGCAGACCGTGATCTCCCGTGAGATCGCCGGCAACGAGATGGCGGTCGTGACCGTCGGGGGGCTGCGGGCCGGGACGAAGGAGAACATCATCCCCGACTCGGCGGAATTGCTGATCAGCGTGCGCAGCCACGACACAGGGGTCCGTGACCGCGTACTTCATGCGATCAGCCGCATCGCCCGAGCCGAGGCGGCCGCCTCGGGGGCGACGGCTGACCCGCAGATCGAGCTCACTTACTCGTCCCCCGCCGTGGTCAACGACCCGGCCGCCGCAGTGCGCACCCGCCCCGCCCTCGCATCTGTGGTAGGCGACAACCGGATCATCGACCCCGGACCAGTCACCGCGAGCGAAGACGTCGGCCTGCTGGCCACGGCCGCGGGCGCACCCTGCGTGTTCTGGCTGCTGGGTGGGGGCGACCCGGCGCCGTTCGAGGAAGCCACGTCCGCCGCGGACATGATGGACGTGCTCCGAGACCTCCCGTCCAACCACTCACCGCACTACGCGCCGGTCATCGAACCCACGCTGAGCATCGGCATCGCGGCACTCGTCAACGCCGCCCACACCTGGCTGCCCGCAGCCCCCGAGACGGCCAGCGGTTGAACCACCGACGCCGTCGACGAAGGCCCGTCAGTGGTGGTGGCCGTGCCGGCCGAGGGTCTCAACGGGGGTCGCGCCCGGGCGGGTCCACTGCGGCACGGGCCGGCTGGTCGGGCCCCAGGTGGCGTTTCCGTCCGCGTCCGAGCGCCAGTACCAGCACGAGCTGTGCCCCTCGGGCCAGCCCTCGGGGTTGTCCTCCCACGCCTCGCCGCGGCCGTAAGGCGTCATGTCGAGCAGGCCGAGGGTCGCGTCGACCGGCTCGTTGCCCCGGCCGGTCGTGGAGTAGGTGAAGAACACGCGGTCGCCGTCGCGCAGGAAACAGATAATGTGCCCCTCTTCTGCGAGGAGCGGCGCCTCCACGCCCCGCACCGAGTACCAGGGCTGGGTGTAACCCATGAACTCGACGTAGGGAGCCACTTCGTCCCAAGGGCCCGAGGTCAGCACGGCGAATGAGACTGCGTGTCGGCGAGGGCGCGGTCCCGGAG
>JBKPBV010000140.1:0-7929 GCA_046727055.1 Actinomycetota bacterium
GGAAGGAAGCGCTATGGAGCAAGCGATCATTTCCGGGGTGGTCCATGATCGGAGCGAAGCCAAGATCACTATCGTCGGTGTTCCGGACCGGGTTGGTGAAGCGGCTCGGATCTTCACGGCAGTTGCTGATGCAGAGATCAACATCGACATGATCGTGCAGAACGTATCTGCGGTGCAGACGGGGCGCACCGACATCTCGTTCACTTTGCCCAAGACGGATGGGCCTACCGCGATGGAGAAGCTCGACGGACTGAGAGACGAAGTGGGCTTTGAAGACGTGCTCTACGACGATCAGATCGGGAAGGTCTCGGTGATCGGGGTAGGTATGCGATCACATCCTGGTGTCAGTGCCAAGTTCTTCTCAGCGCTGGCGGACGTCGAGGTGAACATCGAGATGATCTCCACCTCTGAGATCAGGATCTCGGTGATCGTTGATCAAGACGATGTTGATCGGGCGGTCGTTGCCGCACACACTGCGCTGGGTCTGGACACAGCTAAAGAGGCCGTTGTCTACGCCGGTACTGGCCGCTGAGCTGCTTGTCGCCGATTGCTGGCGTGCGACTCGGAGTCAGTTGCAGCCAATCGGGCCCATGCTCACCGTGACTTTGTCCATTCCAGTGAAGGGCGCGAATGTGGCAGACGCCGAGACGCAACGATTGTAAGTGTCATCCAGGTAGACACCGCCGAGTTGGGTCGTGTGCGGCTGGCTCCAAGCCACCGCGTACTCCGGCCATTGGGTGCCTTCGTAGTCGCTAAATTTCAGCCTGACGCTTAGCCGACCTTGTGTCCTAGGAGCCCATCCAAATCGGGTGGCCACGGCGCAATTCCGGTCATTGTCCTTGGTGTAGTAGACCTTGAGGTTGACGTTGCCATTGCTGCTGCGCGCGGTCTTGTTCGCGACCACGGTGCCCTTGCAGGTCTCCAGTGTGCCGCCTGGGATGTTGGTTTCGGTTCTCGACGTCGACGTTGTGGACTGTGTAGTCGTCGTCGGCCACCCGGTTGTCGTCGTTCCGGCCGTGGACGACGAGATACCGCCCGCCGCGTACCCCCAAAGGGCGAGGAACCGGATGAAGATGATGAAGCCGAAAGCTGTATCTGTAGCGTCGTCAGCCATGCTTTGCCTCGCTCAATGCCGTGCAAAACACTTTGTTAACCACCGCCTTGCCAGATGAAACATCGAGCAAAACAATTGTTGGCAATGCTTTGCGTCGATCAAACGTCGTGCAAAACCACTTTGATCATGGATGCCAACTGTGCGCGGTGTCAAGTGGAAGCGTCCCGATCGGCTGCCGCCGATACCGTGACGTTACAGCAAACCGTCCAGCTTGCGTGATCATGGCCTGGTCCGGCGGCTACCGTTGGATGATCTTGGTCGCGGTCAGCAGCTCAGAGAACCAGTGAGTCGTTGTTGCAGTACGTCGCGGGTCATTTAGCCTTGCGCGCCGCGGGTTTCTTCGGCGGAAGGCCGGCGACATAAGAGAGTGCAGAACTGATCCAGCCCTGCATCTCCTCAGCGCTCATTGTTTCGGGCAAGCTGACGTATCCGCCCATCGGCCGCTCAGCCGGTCCGAACGAGCCCCCTCCCGCCTCGCGCAGTCGCGCCTCATCGACCGGGCTCAGTTTTATGCCAATGTCGGAGCCGAACAGTCCCATAAACATGTTGCCGTTCACGAACGCGCCTAGATTGCCGAACATCGGCTTGATGTTGACGTCCGGAGTCGCTGGAACAAGCGCCCGAAATCGGTTCTTGTCCACTTCCGTCGGCTTCGGAATCTGCATGCTTGCCTCTCCTTTTGCGTCGGCTCCTCACATCATCGCGGCTGACAGTTCAGCGCGCGACGCCACTTTCGTCACAGGGAGGTGTCACGTTCAACCCCACGGCATTGAGCTGGGCGTCGATGAGGCGAACGGTCCGTTCCATCGCCGTCGGTTGCAGCCGGCCAATGCCGCCGCCGTACGGATGGTTGAAGAAGATCACCAGGAGCATCAATAGCGTGATGATCACCGTCACGCTCCCCATGAGCAGGGCCTGGGTGATGGCACGCTCAGCTCGGTCGGCGAAGAACAGCACGTACCCAAAGATCACGCCGCATATCACAAAGAGGCCCAGCCACAGCGGCGTAGGAATGATCCCCTCCGCAGTGTGCACCCGCGCGACCCGTGCCTGCTCTCGATCAACTGTTTGATCCATCCAGCGGTCGTACGCGGACTGCTGTGTCGCGGTCATCGGGTCGACTTTGGCGATCGTACGGAACATCTCTGCACCCCAGGGGTTGATCGCGTCCCCGAGTGTCCCAGCATTGAGGGCGTCCCATTCGGCGCCGACGACCGACCGGGCGTAACACATCAGCTCACCTGTGAGTTCTTGAGCCGCGTCCGGGGCCAGGAACTGCGCCGTCTGGAGCTGCTGCGCCACAATGGTTGCCTCGGTCTCAGCGCCCAGGCGGGCTTCGTCGTAAGACTGAAACGCGAGAAAGATGATGAACCCCAAGAGCACAGAGAACCCTGTTGCCAGCACGCCGAAAACACCAGAGGCCCGGTCACCATCGGTGAAGTAACTCCCTTCCGGAGCCCGTCGGCGCACCAGGAGCATCGCCGTCACGGTGATTGCCGCGACGAGGATAACGACCAGCAATCCCAGCACGACGTTCACTCGTACAGTGAATCAGGTGCGGTACCCAGGTAGCGATGGTGAACCCAGCAGTGTTCCTGTCAGGGATGTGCTGCACAGAAGGGGTCGGTAGCCCATATCAGGCAAGTCTTAGGTCACGGTTTGCGTACGTCGTTTGGGACGGATGATGCAGGAACCTGACGCTAGCCGGCGATCTGCGTTTCGGGCGTCTGGAAAGGCCTGGAACGGCTTTGATACGTTCGGCTGGTGGTGCACCGATGAGGCCAGGGGTCGTGGCGTCACCACATGCGAGTGAGCGCTTGGGAAGCCGCGCCGGCTCAACGTACCCGCCAGGCACAGAAGCGTTTCTCCGCCGCTGGGTTGGCTGCACCGTGGCCGGTGAGGCGGCTGGCTTCACGGTGGCTGCAGCAATCGCCGCTACTCAGGACCTCTCACACACGCCTGAGTTTGCGATCCTGCTCGGTGTCGGCGCGGTTGAAGGAGCGTTGTTAGGCAAGGCCCAGTCGATGACCATGACGCGATTGCAACTTCCCCCCGCCATTCTTCGTCTCTGGCCAGTGGCCACGAGCGTCGCAGCAATGGTGGCGTGGTCGATCGGCTTGATTCCAAGTTCCCTGCAGAAACTTTCTTGGTCGCCGGGGACGGCCTGGGTGTTGGCCGTGGTACTCGTGCTGGTGCTCTTGACTTCCATCCCTACGGCGCAATTCATGCTCCTTCGGACGGCACTCCCAACCGCCGGGCGGTGGGTCAGATTCAACGCGCTCGCTTGGATGCTCGGACTCAGTTGGACATTCGTCCCACCCGCTCTGGTCAAGCCCGAAACACCGGTCGTCTCAGAGATCGGCGTCTATGCCATCGCAGGAGTGCTGATGGCGAGCACGGTTGCGCTCATTACCGGTTTGTGCTGGCTCGGCTGGTTGAAGCATGGCAGCGTGCGGACCTCCATCCCCGAGGTTCCTGACTGAGGCGACCCGAAGGCGCCCTCAGATCGCCGACCAACCACCGTCGGAAGGAAGGATGGCTCCATTGATATTGGAGCTATCGTCGCTCGCCAGCCAGGTGATCACGGCGGCGACGCGCTCAGGCCCGACGGGCGTGGGAATGGTGGCCTTCATGATCGGTCCGAGCACGGCAGCCGCCTGCTGGGATCTCATTGGTCCCTCGATACCGGTGATAACCGGCCCCGGGGCGACGGCATTGGCGCGGATGCCGTGCGGAGCGTAAAGCACGGCCATGTTCTTCGTGAGGCCGGCGACCGCATGTTTTGAGGCTGTGTAAGCAACCCCAGCGGCCGAGCCACGCAGAGAGGCCTCGGACGCGACGTTGACGATCGCACCGGAGCCGGCCTTCATCATCAGGGGCAGCACTGCGCGGCTCAAGCGCAGCACGGCGGTGAGGTTCACCGCGAAAACCAGATCCCAAGTCTTGTCATCGACCTCGTGGGCGGGCAGAAAGCCGTCCATGATGCCGGCGACGTTGGCCAGGGCGTCAACCCGACCTTCAGTTGCTGCTACGACACGCTGTACTGCCTCTTCGCTCGTGATGTCGGCGGGTACTGTCAGCAGGTCAAGGTCGGGGTAATCGTCCAGAAGGGCCTTGAGCCGGTCCTGTGCGATGTCGGCCGCGACCACCCGTGCCCCCTCTGAGGCGAAGCGGAGCGCAGCGGCTCGGCCGATGCCAGAGCCGGCTCCGGTCACGATGACGGTCCTACCAGTGAACCTGTTGTCGTCAGTCACGCTTCTTCCTTAGGTTGTTGGGCTGGTGCCGTTGGAACATACTCGACCGCTGCGCGCAAGGGTATGGGCGGCTCACGACGAATGCTGGCTGCAACTCAGCGATGATCTTGGTGAAATGGGCTGTGGCCCTGCAGGAGCCCAGATCGAGCGGACCCGGAGAAGTTGGTCTTTCGGCCAACCAGCCCACACTGCCCGGGGCGGCGCCTTGATCCTTCGGAGGAATATTCGGCAGCGAGCGGAACGCGATGGTGTGATGCCAGAATTCTGTCGTGGGCCGGCTGGAGGAGCGGCGCGAACAGAATGAACCGTCGAGGTCGGTTCCTTCCATACCCGCGCCTCTCACGGCGTTGATCGGCCGTGCCTGGGAATTCCAGGCCGTCGGCGACATGCTGCGTAGGGCCTGGCTGGTGACGCTGACCGGAGCGGCCACGTGAGTCCGATCGCGCTTCGGGTCACCATGATCTTCCGACGCGAGGGAGACACCTGGAGGGTCGCGCACCGCCACGCCGACCCAATCACGACCGCTCGACCGATCAGCACAGTCGTCGAGACACAGGAGTTGACAGGATCCGGGTAAGAGTCGCCCCGCGTTTCAGCGCCCTCCTCTGCGGCGTGAAAACGCTCACCGCTGCCGTTCGCTCGCGGCGCCCGGCCATGCAAGTGGCGTGACGATCGTGGATCGGCTCTTCGGTCGCAGGTGGACCGTCGCGCCGTCGAGCTGTCGCCGCTGACAAACTAGCTCGAGAACCAAGTGAGGCGACTCGGATGAGGGAAGGAACTTCACCGCGCACGCAGGCAAGGCGACTCCTTCGGCGGATGGAGGCTGAAGCGGGGCCCCGGTTCGCGATTCGCCTCAGCCCGGAGCTGCCGATAGACGACGGTGACTGGTCGTGTACCCCGCCAGCATCTCTGCCAGTTCCTTCGGGCGGCTGAGCGCGACGCAGTGCCCGGCCGCGATCTCGTCCGGGATTATGTTGAGACGCTCAGGTACCAGCCGGCGGAAGAAGTCGGGCGGGAAGAAGCGATCCTGGTCGCACAGCACGAATTTGGTTGGCACGTCTGGCCATGCCTCGAGTGGCCACGGCGAGTTCATGGAAGCCTCGGACGGGTGCGCGCGCTCCTTGCTCATCGCCTTCTCGGCCAGTTCGCGCGGCACGTCGTGGTAGAAGCTGACGTACGGGTCGTCGTTGCCCGTGAGGCCGCCGTCACGGGCGGCCTGCTCCCGCACGGCTTCGCGGTAGCCGGTGTTGGACCACCAGTCCCGGGGAGCCTCGCCGGGGGAAGGGATCATCGCGGCGACCAGAACCAAGACATCGGCCCGGAGCCGATCGGCGACCAGGGGCGCGGTGAATCCGCCGAACGACTGTCCCACGACCGCAAGATCCTTCTGGCCGCCGACGGCGTCGACCACGGCGTCGGTGTAGTCAGTCAGCGTGGCGGAGTCGTTGTCGCCGGGAAGGTCGGGTGCGACGGTGTCATGCCCGCGTGTGCGCAGCTCAGCTTCCACCAGATGCCAGTACCAGCCGACATCTCCCGCGCCGTGGATCAAAACAAAGGTACTCATTGTTGGCGGTCCTTGATCTTGTAAGCGGCCGTCGAGCTGCTCGACCTCCGCGACTATCCACTGTCGCACCTAGACGAGCCGCTGCCGCCGTCGCTCAACCAATACCAACACGACCACACCAAGCAGTGGGCAGTGACCATCGCTTCGTTCGACGGGTTCGTCATCGTGACACCCGAGTACAACCACGGCACGTCTGGTGTGCTAAAGAACGCTATCGACGGAGGAAGTCCACGATGACTTCCAGCTGGTCGTCGGTGTAGTGGTCGCAGAGCTTGTCCATCGCGGTGTTCATGCCAGCGAAGTGTTCGAGGAGCTCGGGCTGGCGGTCTGGAAGACTCCGAACCCGGATCCCGCGACGTCCAAGATCCCGGTCAGCGGATACACACCCCACAACCGATTTCAATACTCGTCTGGGCGCGAACGTGCAGCGGCTTAGGAAGGCGGTCGGGCTGCCAGCCGGCATGATGAGTCAGATCGAGCCCATCGGTAAGCAGTTTGGTAAGCATCGGGCCGACTCATGAATGATCCGATTTCGGGTCCTTTAGGTTCGCCCGATGGTGGGACTGTCCGAGGTTCCGCTCGCCAAAGGCGGGGTGATGTGCAAGTCCACATCTAGCGCTTGGGGGATGCTGCCAGGACCGGGGTCAGTTCGTCCTCGCTGTCGAGTGACGATAAGACCAGTTGCCGGACGGAGGCGGCGTCGTCGAGGTCGATGGCGGCGTCGGCGAGCGAGGCGCAGCGGGCAAGGTCGAGTGCGCGCGCCCGTGCTTTGACTGGGGGCACAGATTTGGGGGACACGCTGAGTTCGCGGACTCCGAGTCCGAGCAGGACAGGAATGGCAGTGTGGTCGGCGGCGGCTTCTCCGCAGACGGCGACTGGGACTGTGCCGCCCGCGGTGTGACAGACGTGCCGAATAAGTCTGAGCACGCCGGGGTCCAGGGGGTCTGAGAGGGCTGCGACGGCGGTGTTTCCCCGCTCCGCGGCGAGTGTGTATTGGGTCAGGTCGTTTGTTCCGACGCTGATGAAATCTAGGTAGGGGAGGAACGTCGCGATCTTCAGCGCAGCGGCAGGCACCTCAACCATCATGCCGACGCGTAGTCCTTCGGGCAGGCCAGCAGGACTGGCTGCTTCCTCGAGCATGCTACGTGCGTTCCGGATTTCGGCGATGGTTGTCACCATCGGGAACATCACACTGGTTGGCACTCTCCTGGCCACTTGGCAGATGGCATGGAGCTGCTCGAGCAGCAGGTCCCGACGGTCGAGAGAGAGCCGAATTCCGCGGTGTCCGAGGAACGGATTCTCTTCGACCGGCATTGGCAGGTAGGTCAGCGGCTTGTCTCCACCTACGTCCAGGGTGCGGAATGTGACACGGCGGCCACCCAGGGCGTCAGCGATGGCGAGGTATTCCGCGACCTGCTCTTCGAGGTCGGGGGCCCGATCGCGGTTGAGGAACAAGAATTCCGTACGGACCAATCCGGCGCCGTCTGCTCCTTCGGCAGCCGCCGCGTAGGCGTCCGCGCGCGAGCCGAGGTTGGCGGCGACCTCGATCCGCGTCCCGTCGACGGTGAAGGCGGGTTCGCCGGCCGCGGCGCGGTGTTTGCTCTCCTGGGCAGCGAGTTCGGCTGCCCGCTGGCTGAAGTGCGCCACTGTGGCGGCTGGCGGGTCGATGACGAGCTCGCCGGTGGCGCCGTCGATGACGACGGTGGTCCCCTCAGCCAAGCTGAGTACGCCGGGTCCTGCCGCGACGAGGGCCGGGATGCCGCGGGAACGGGCGAGGATCGCGGCGTGTGAGCTTGGGCTGCCGTAGGCGAGGACGATTCCTTGCACCGCGTCGGGGTCAAGTTCGGCGGCCTGCGCGGGGGTCAGTTCCTTGGCTATCAGGATGCCGGGTCCGGTCATGGCGACGGCCGGCGCGCCGGTGAGCGCAGCGAGCATCTGAGTTCCCACGGCCCGTACGCTGTCTCTTATACACATCTCCGAGCCCACGAGACGGTGAG
>JBKPBV010000141.1:0-4547 GCA_046727055.1 Actinomycetota bacterium
CGGATACTCGCGAACGAGTAGTTGTTGCCACTATGGCCCCTTTCGTCACCTTCACAAGGGAGAACGCGTCAGGTACCGATTTGGATTCCTTGCCTGCCCTGAAGAATCCCTGAGACCTACTCGGGGGTAACCCGGAGCAGGTATTCGTCGGCACCCACCTCGAGCTCGACCGCCTGCACTAGTGGTTCGAAGCAGCGATCTTTCTGGATGCAATACCCGCAGAACACCGCGGTACACGCCGGGGGACCGCAGTGAAACGCTCACGGTCGGACGCGAATTCGGCGAAGTCCGCTCAGCCGTCGCTGGTTATCTGGCCAATGATCCAGGCATATTCGAAGGCCAGCTCGTGCCAGCTCTTGTAACGTCCACTCACGCCGCCATGCCCTGCGACCATCTCGGTTTTCAACAGCATCTGCCTTTTGTCTGAGTTCGTGGCCGCATACCGCAGAGCAGCGATCCATTTGGCGGGTTCGACGTAGAAAACCCGAGTGTCGTTGAGGCTCGTTGTTGCCAAAATGGCCGGATAGTTGATCGAGCCCACATTCTCATACGGCGTGTACGACTTCATGTACGCGTAGACCTCGGGGTCGTGCAGCGGGTCGCCCCACTCCTCCCACTCGATCACAGTGAGCGGCAGGTCTGGATTCAGGATCGTGGTTAAGGCGTCAACGAAGGGCACGGCGGCATGGATCGCGTGGAACTTCTCGGGGGCGAGATTGGCTACGGCACCCATCAGCAAGCCACCGGCACTCCCGCCGCGGGCAGCCAGCCGGTCCACGGATGTGTACCCGTGCTCAACGAGGTAATCAGCGCAGGCGATGAAATCGGTGAAGGTGTTCTTCTTGTTCAGCGTCTTGCCCTGCTCATACCACGTGCGGCCAAGTTCACCACCGCCGCGGACATGGGCGATGGCATAGACAATGCCGCGATCGAGCAGCGAGAGACGCGGCACGGCGAAGCTGGGGTCCATGGACGCCTCGTATGCCCCGTATCCGTAGAGCAGGGCGGGTGCTGATCCGTCCAATGGAATGTCTGCCTTACGCACGATCGACAGCGGCACGCGCGTGCCGTCGGGTGCGGTTGCCCAGCCGCGCTCTTGGAGATAGTTCTCGGGTTGATACGGGCCGAATCGAGGGTCATCAAGCACCGGTGTTCGCTTGAGCAGAGTCAGCTCACCCGTTGTCAGGTGATAGTCGTAAATCGAGTCAGGGGTCAGCATCGAGGCGTAAGCAATGCGGATGGTCGGGGTTTCGTACTCCGACTCGCCCGGGGCGTGTACGACGTAGAGGGCCTCTTCAAAGGCGATGTCGGCACCGGGCTGTATGTCACCACTGGCATTTCGAGGCATGACATGCAAACCGGTGAGCCCGTCTCTCCGCAGCGACACGACGGCATGGCCGGCGTACGCGCTGACTGAGAGGATTCGTACTCCCTGACGGTGCTGAATAACCGGCGTCCACTCGCGGTGACTCGTTGTCGTCAACGGTGCCTCAGCGAGCTCGAAGTCTTCGGCTCCAGCGTTGTGCACGATCAGCAATCGATCACCCGCCGGCTCGATGTCATACTCAACGCCTTGGCGTCGCGGCGCGACGATCCGCGGCACACCCTCAGGATCGTCGGTACTGAGCAGCCGGAACTCCGACGTGATCTTGCTTCCAGCGCCGATGATGATCCATTGGTCATCGCGGCTGCTGTCGACGCTAAGCCAGAAACGCTCGTCAGACTCGGTCAACACCGCCACGTCTTGGGCCGGGTCGGTGCCTAGGCGATGCCGCAAGACGACGTACGGTCGCCACGCCTCATCCGCTCTGGTGTAGAAGAAGTGACTGTTTTTGGCCCACGCGACGCCGTACGCGGTGTCGCTGATCTGATCAGCCAGCAGCTCACCTGAGACCAGGTCTTTGATCATGATCGTGAACCGCTCGGCACCCGTCAGATCGGTGGAGTAGGCCAGCAGACGCCCGTCGAGGGACACGCTCAAGGCGCCGAGGGAGAAGAATTCATGACCTGCTGCCTCGAGATTGGCGTCCAGCAAGACCTCTTCGCCGCTGATCTCCTGCTCGGGGTCGGGCAGCTGCTGGCGATCGTGCGCGACAACTCGGCAGTAGATCGGATACTCCGATCCCTCTACGGTTCGCACGTAATACCAGTAGGCGAAACCGCCAGGGTGGGAAGTGTAGGTCGGCACAGTGAGATCGGTCTCCTTGGTGCGCGCCTTGATCTCGCTGAAGACCGCTTCCGAGAGTTCCGTCAGGTGTGAAGTCTGGGCTTCGGTGAAGGCGTTTTCAGCCTCCAGATAGCTGATCACCTCCGGATTGTCCTTGTCGCGAAGCCACTCGTAGGCGTCGACGAAGACCTCGCCGTGATGGACTCGCCTAATCGGCACCCGCTTGGCGATGGGCGCTGTGGCGGTGAAGGAAGTGTCTGCGTACATGGTGGACGAGCGTAGTGTTCCCGCAACGACCACGATGCGTGAGGATAGCCCCATGGGAGCAGAGGTCGACGCCAAAGAGTTCACACGAGAAGACCGCAAGCGTCACCGAGACAAGGTTCGCAAGTGCCTGGACGTGCTGGCACGGATGCTCACCGAATCCCGATTCGACGTCGAGAAGCCGATGGCTGGCCTTGAGATCGAGCTGAATCTGGTGGACATGGACTGCCAGCCGGCTATGCGTAACGCTGAGGTCCTAGCTGCTATTGCCGATCCTTCATTCCAGACCGAGCTGGGCCGGTTCAACATCGAGATCAATGTGGAGCCACGCCGGTTGGCCGATTTCGGCTTCTCCGACTTCGAACAGTCGGTGCGGAAGTCGCTGAACGACGCCGATCCCCGAGCCAAGGCCATCGGCGCTCAACTTGTCATCATTGGAATCTTGCCAACCTTGATGGCGCACCATGTCACTCTGGACAGCGTCAGCGAGAACCCCCGCTACTCGATGCTCGACCAGCAGATCTTCGCGGCCCGAGGCGAAGACCTGGAGATCATCATCGACGGCGTTGAGCGGCTGGTGATGGTGTCCAACACGATCATGCCCGAGGCCGCATGCACCTCGACCCAGGTGCATCTTCAGGTAAGCCCAGACGACTTCGCCGGGTACTGGAACGCGGCCCAAGCGATCGCCGGCGTACAGGTCGCGCTCGGCGCGAACTCACCTTTCCTCTTCGGGAAGCAGCTGGTGGCCGAGTCGCGTATCCCGCTGTTCGAGCAGAGTACCGAAACGCGCAGTGAGGAGCTGAAAGCTCAGGGCGTACGCCCTCGAGTGTGGTTTGGCGAACGTTGGATCACCTCGATCTTCGATCTGTTCGAGGAGAACTCGCGGTATTTCCCGGCATTGCTCCCGATCAGCTCCGACGAAGATCCGGTCGCGATGCTCGACGGCGGCGGAGTGCCTCACCTCGACGAACTCCGGCTCCACAACGGCACCATCTACCGCTGGAACCGGCCGGTCTACGACGTCCGCGGCGGAACCCCGCATCTGCGAGTGGAGAACCGCGTGCTCCCGGCCGGACCGACGGTGGTGGATATCATCGCCAACGCTGCATTCTTCGCTGGGCTGGTCCGTGCCCTGGCCAACGAGGACCGCCCGACTTGGACGCAAATGTCGTTCCAAGCGGCCCAGGAGAACTTCGTGTCAGGGATACGGCATGGCATCAATGCCGAGCTGTACTGGCCCGGAGTTGGTCAGGTGCACGTGGCCGAACTGGTGGTACGGAAACTGTTGCCCCTCGCGGCGCGCGGCCTGCGTCAGTGGGAGGTGGATGAGGCCGAGATCGCCCGGCTACTGGACATCATCGAGCGCCGCTGCCTGCAAATGGCCAATGGGGCCACCTGGCAGGTCGCCGAGGTGGCACGGCGTGAGCGAGCTGGCGCCTCGCGGCACGAGGCCATACGCGGGATGCTCGCCAGCTACTTGCCGCGTATGCACAGCAACCAACCGGTCCATACCTGGGAGGTGCCCTGATGTCAGAGACGCTTCAGTTCCCAGCAGGTCAGGCTCGCGCCGCCCAGGTCGAGCTGCCTGACCAGTCGTTACCGGCGGAGGCTCAGCCGCTGATTGTCGTCGGTTACTCCTCACGGCCTGAGGGGCGCGCGGCTTTGACGCGCGCGCTCAGCGAGGCCAAGCTACGCGGTGCGGCGCTAGTTGTGGTGAACACCTCGCCCGACGCGGAGACTGCTGGCCTGGCCAACGAGCTTGCGGCATCGGGGGTCAGGTACGAAATCAAAACGGCCGCAGACACACATGATTCGGCCGAGGAGCTGATCAGAACGGCGGAGACAACCGCGGCGGACTTCATCGTGATCGGGCTCCGTCGCCGATCCCCGGTCGGCAAGCTGCTTTTGGGCAGTAATGCCCAGCGGGTGCTCCTCGATGCGGCCTGTCCGGTTTTGGCAGTGAAGGCCGAGCCCGACGCCGGCTAAGCGTCTGACACAAACTCGCGGCTGCACCGGGGGTTTGGAGATTCGTGCCAGAATACCGATGGAGCGCCTATTGACATCCGATGGGCGTTGCGTGCCCTAGTTCCGCCAGGTCAGTCCGAGAGGCTCT
>JBKPBV010000142.1:0-5960 GCA_046727055.1 Actinomycetota bacterium
GGCGAGAGAACGTCGAATGAGCGATTGTTTGCGTGTCAGCGATTGTTTGCGTGTCAGCGATTGTTTGGGCGTCATTTTCTTCCCCCCGAGGACGCTTCGTGCTATGGGAACAAGGTCCACACTAAGCGGACTTTGCATCAATGTCATTCCGGCTCGCTTTGGTTGTCAGTCGGTTCACCTGGGCTAAACCGGTCGAGCATCTCCTCGACTGAGGTCCCGGCCTCTCGCGCGCTTGGCGGAAACCCGGTGACGACCGGCAGGAAGCGCTCGCAGGCCAACGACTGCAACCGAAGGTCTGTGGCCGCCTTAACCATCGCCGTACGCGGCACCCTGCGCAGCAACGCGATCTCTCCGAACCCATCCCCTGGACCGAGCGTCGTGATCAGCCGACCGTCTCCGATCACATCGGCAGCGCCCGTTTCGATCACGTAGAAGCGGTCGGCCGGATCACCCTGGCGGAACACCGCCTGGCCGGCGGGCACCTTGACTGGTTCCAGGCCGCGGGCGAGCTGTTCGATGGCGGGCAGCGGCAACGGCTGAAGCATGGGCACCCCGTGCAGCAGCCCGATCTCTTCGTCCATGACTCCGATGTCCCGGTCGAGGTGCCTCAAGCGGCGCCAGGCCACCGCCACCAAGATCGGACAGAGCACGCCGACGACGACCAGCGCCACGCTCACACTGGTCCGATCAACCAAAAGTGAGGCAACAAGAGCACCCAGCCCGACTCCGAGCGCAACCATGCTCTCCAGCAGGCCGAAGACTCGGGCAAGGACCTCATCCGGTGCCAACCTGGCCATCAACGTGAATAGGCCCACATCGACGAGGGCGTTACCGACGCCCACACAAGCCAACAGGGTGAGGGCGGCGCCCTGCCGAGGGAAGAGCGGAATGAGCGCGATTGGCAGTCCCCACAATGCAACGCCGATGCCAAACCACTGCGCCAGCCGCCGAGATCCCACCAGCAGGGAAGCGCCGACGGAACCGATCACCGCACCGGCTCCGATGGCAGCGGTGAGTGTTCCGACGCCCGGCTCACCAGTGCGTAGCAGATCCAGTGCTACGACAACAGTGAAGACGGTCAGCGCACCACGGGAGAATGTCTGGGCGAGGGCCAAGCCCATGAACAGGGCCAAGTCGCGGTTCCGCACGATCGCGCGGATACCCTCTGCTGCATCAGCCAGCAGGCGGCCTCGTGGCGCCGCAGGTCTCGGCGGAGCGTCGTAACGCAATCGCAGCACCAAGGCTGCCGCGGCCAGCGAGGCACCGGAGGCGAATGCGAACACAACCGCCACGTCTGTGAACTTCAAAAGCACAGCCGCCAGCAGTGGACCCGCGAGCGTAGCGACCGAATCCAGCATCCCCCGTACGACGTTCGCGCTGGCCAGTTCATGCCCAGTCCGACAAAGTGATGGCAACAATGCCGAATGTGCGGGTCGGTAAAGGGTCGCAGCGATAGTCGAGAACACGGCGAGGACGTAGACGATCATCAACGGGCCGTTGAGGGCAACGACGATTCCCGCCACCCCCGTGGCAACCCCGCGGATTGTGGAGACTAGGACAAGGACGCGTTCCCGGCGTCCCCGGTCCGCAAGCGTAGCGGCGAAGGGTGCTACCACCGCAGACGGCACCATGCGCAGCAGTCCGACCAGCCCGACCGCGGTCGCACCGCCGTCCCGGTACGCGACGATTCCCAGTGCCACGGTGAAGGCCCACTCAGCCGTCCAAGCCCCGAGGAAGCTCAGTTGAGCGCGCCGCAAATTGCTGTTCGCTGCATTGCTGGCAAACGCGGCTGCTGCAGCCCGCAACCTCTCGCGCCGCCGCGGCTGGTTCATGCCTGCTGACAATAACGCTGGGCGGGCCCCAAATACTGGGCTACGCCTCCCGCCGATCCTCGGTTGCCGGTCCGGGATAGACCCAAGACAAGGCGTCGCGCAGTCGGTCGCGCCAGTTCTCCCAGGTGTGACCGTCCAGCGCCTCGACGTAACGCACCCGCATGCCAGCGGATTCGAAGACGGGCACGATCGACCGGTTCGAAAGGATCAGCGGCTCATATAATCCACAGCTGACATAGAGCCGGTCCGCGACCCGTCGCGGCCGCTCCCGGTAGCGGTTGACGAACTTCACAACCGGGTCGAAAACGGGACCACCCCCGTGATCGGATGCCCGGGCGGCGGATACGAACGACCCTGACATAAGGACCAGCGAACCGTACGCACTTGGCGACCGGTACGCAGCCGACAAGGCGGCTACCGCCCCGAAACTGGCGCCAAGGAGAACCCGACTGGAACGGTCACGCTCAAGGGGGAATTCGGCTTCGAGTTGCGGCAAGAGCTCCTGCTTCAGGAAGCGTGCATGCTGAGGTGAATTGGCATACTCGACGAGCCGATCCTTGGGGTGCAAGAAGGCCACGATGGTCTGGGCGATCTCCCGGCCGTGGATGAGGTTGTCGAGCACCACCTTCGCGGCCGCATACTGCAAGAAATCGCCGCCGTCATGCACCACAAGTAGCGAATAAGACTTGGTGAGACGAAATCCGGCCGGTAGGTAGATGGTGATGGGGCAGTCACGCCCCAGGACACGGCTCTCCACGACAAGGTCAATGAGTTCCCCGGGTGCAGCGCTGGGATCGGGGAAGGTCCACGCGGGTGTCGTATAGCCGTACGCAAAGCACACCGATGAGGCCCCGAAGGGACTGTGCGAGAGTTTAGGGTTCAGTGGGTCGTTAAAGCGCTCAAGATCATCTCCGCGTCTCACCTCGAGCTGGTAGTTGATGCGTGATCCTTCGGGCACCCTGAGCACGATGTACCACAGCGTGGTCGCGGCCACCCGCTGCATCGCCAGTAGGTTCGGCAGGCCGAGGATTCGTTGCCAGAGACGTACCTCGTCGGCCTCGCCCCGGAAGAGGAAGGTAACGTTGCGGCCTTCGACGATCGGGACTTCGTGCTGTGCGAGAAACCGGTCCACCGCGGCTTCGTCGACCGTTTCTCCTTGCTGGAGCTGGTTGATCGCCAGGCTGTTGAGGCCCGATCCGGCGGACCAATTCCGCGAACGTCCGAAGCCGCTGCTCACTGTGCGTACACGTGCACGGTACGCCCGACATCGTCTAGCAAGTCGCGCAATACGTCGTAATCGGGATGGCGCATGCGTACGTAGGCATTGGCCATGTATCCCGCTTCGACCGGCTGTGTCGGCGTACCCGGCTCAGGCAGATGTGCGTCGATGACCCACTCGCCGGACCGAGCTTGTACGTCCTCGACGCCGGAGTAACCGGTGATCTGGCCGTCATGGTCTGGCCGGAGCGCGACGATTCCGGCTGCGTAACGGCGGGATGGACGGGTGGCGATATGGTCATGCACGATCGCGTTCGCCCATTCGCGATATAGGTCGAAATCATTGCCCACCGAGTACAGGTCCCATGCCCCTACGCCGGGCGGGCGGCAGCCTATCTCTGAGAACCGCAGTCCCTTCGGCCCGAAGAACCATTCCATGTGGGTCGCAGTGGTCCCAATGCCAAGGGCCTCGTTGACCCGATAGCCGAGCTCCCGGATCTGGGTGTAGTCCGAAACCGAATCGACGCGATTGGTGGCGATGAACTGGGGTGAAATCCACCGAGCACGCATCGCGTCGAGCACGTTCGGGTAATAGTGCGAGACGAAATCCAGCGAGACGTATCCGTTGACGCAGACCGTGTCGTAGAAACCCTCGTGGCCCTCGACGAACTCCTCAGCGGCGATGGACTCGACACCCTGGCCGCCGAACCGGCCGAGAGCAGCGTCTAGTTCGGACTTGTCGTCGACACGTGTCGTGTCCAGGGCACCCGCGCCAGTGCGTGGTTTGAGGATGACGGGATAGCCGATCGCGTTGACGAATTCGTACACCTCGGCAGCGTTCTGCACGGCCGCGGACGCTGCGGTCGGGACCCCTGCCGCACGCAGCGTCTCCTTCATCGAAGGCTTGTCGCGGCATAACCATGCCGTCCGCACAGATGTTCCGGGGATGGTGCAGTTCTCCCGCACCTGCGCCGCAGCGAGCGTATGTGCCTCGATCGTGGCTTCCAGCCGGTCGACCCACACCTGGCCCTGAATCCAACGAACGGCGTCGGTCATGACTCCGACATCGACGACCGACGGCACGTGGTGATAGTGCGACATCCAGCTCTTGAGTTCTTCGTCCAATGCGTCGGTGTGGGATTCGCCGATCCCGATGACTGTTGCACCGACCTCGGCAAGTCCACGCACAAAGTTGCGCTGCGTTGGCGGAAAAGACGGTTCGACGAACACGACGTTCACGTTCGGCATGCTACCGAGTAGCGTCCTGCCCATGGTGGTTGCCGCCTTCGTCGCACCCTTTCTCCTTCCCGCAACGGCGCGGTTCGTTGCTACGGCCGCAAGACTGCCCGGCGTAAGCCTGGCCGTCATCACGACTGCGCCGGCTGATCAACTGTCGCCGGACTTGAAGGAGCACCTCGACGGGCATTGGCAGGTGAACGACGCACTCGATCCCCAGCAGCTAGTTGATGCCGTACGTGGGCTCAGCCAGCACATGGGCCAAGTAGAGCGTCTCATTGGAGCACTGGAACAGTTGCAGGTGCCAATGGCGTACGCACGTGAGGTGCTCGGCCTTGACGGCATGGATGTGCAGACGGCGCTCAACGTGCGCGACAAGTCCCGAATGAAAACGGTGCTCCGCGAGGCCGGGGTACCTTGCGCCCGCCACCAGCTCGTGACACATGCGGCGGAGGCGTTGGCGTTTGCCGAGGCGGTCGGGTTCCCGCTCGTGGCAAAACCTCCGGCCGGTGCTGGAGCGCAGGCCACCTACCGCCTGGATGATCTTGGTGCGCTGCACGGTTGGCTGGAGTCGATTCCTCCCCATGCGGATGCGCCGGGATTGCTCGAGGAGTTCCTGGTCGGAGAGGAACACACCTTCGACAGCGTCACGGTCGGCGGCCGGACTGTGTTCTCCTCGATTGCCGACTACCAGCCGACGCCGCTGGAAGTGCTGCGCCAACCCTGGATTCAGTGGACCGTGCTGCTCCCGCTGGAGCTCGACGATCCGCGCTATGACGGCATTTGGGAGATCGGCCCGGCCGCCTTGCAGGCGCTTGGCGTACGAGATGCGCTCACCCACATGGAGTGGTTCCGCCGCCCTGACGGTTCGGTCGCGGTATCGGAGGTCGCGGCGCGACCGCCGGGTGCCCAGATCAGCTCGATGCTGGGGTACGTGCATGAAGTGGACTTCTACCGGGTCTGGGCGGAACTGGTCATCCTCGGCACCTTCGAGGTGCCCGAGCGCCGGTACGCCGCCGGCACTGCGTACTTGCGCGGACAGGGTCGGGGCCGGGTCAGAGCGGTCCATGGCGTCGACGAGCTGCAGCGGGAGATTGGCCACCTCGTTGTCGAGGCCCGACTTCCTGAAATCGGTCAACAAGCCTCGTCGAGTTATGAGGGTGAGGGATATGTGATCGTGCGCGATCCCAACACCGAGGTCGTCCGGGATGCCCTGAACCGCATCGTCAGCCGGATCCGCGTCGAGCTCGTGGAGGTGCAGTGAACATTGTGATGATCTCACCCGGCTATCCGGTGGAGATGGCGTACTTCACCAGAGCGTTGGCCTCGGTGGGAGCCACGGTCATCGGGGTAGGCGACCAGCCGCCGGATGCGTTGCCATCGGTGGCCCGGGATGCTCTGGCGCACTACGAGCACGTCAATCTTTCGGACGAGGCCGGCGTGCTGGGGACGATCCACGGTCTCGCCCAGCACGTCTCGATCGATCAGGTCGAGTGTTTGTGGGAGCCGTACATGATCCTCGCGGCGCAGATTCGGGAATCGTTCGGGCTGCCGGGCATGACGGTTGATCAGACCGTGCCGTTCCGCGACAAGGAACGCATGAAACAGAAGATCGACGCGGCGGGGATCCGCACGCCTTGGCATGTCAGCGCGACGACTGTTGCCGGCGTGTGG
>JBKPBV010000143.1:0-10106 GCA_046727055.1 Actinomycetota bacterium
TTGAGACCATCCGCGCGAAGTTCACGGTGCGTCGGCAGGGCCAAGGCTTCGACAAGATCATGCGGAAACTGCTCGGGCTGGACGCCAAGCTGCGCCAGTATCGCGAGGGGGCAAAGTTCTGTCGCGCGGTGCTGGCCGAGGTCGGCATGCCTGGCCTGAACCGGGTATGGACTTCACCGGAGACGCTACCCACCGCGGCCGAAATCTCCGACCCGAAGCTCTGGCTGACGCGCATGCACCCAGAGCTGACGGCAAGCTAAGCCGACCGTAGCCCGTGGGTCGTCGCGAGCTCGGTCCGGCCACCCTGGCCGCAGTTCAGGCCGTCGATGCAGCGCTCAACCAGCAGGATTCGCAGCTCCTCAGCGCCTGCTCTGGTGGCGCTGACTCGCTGGCACTCGCCTTTGCTGCTCGCCACGTGGCGGCTCGGCGAGACCTCAAGTACGCCGCGGTCGTGATTGATCACGGTTTACAGCAGGACTCGGCCAAGGTCGCCATTGGGGTACAGGATCAGCTGGGCTCGCTCGGCTACGACGACGTGACGGTCACGACGGTTCAGGTGGATCAATCGGCAGCAATTGGGCCAGAGGCCGCGGCCCGGGAAGCCCGGTATCGCGCCCTCGACGCCGAGGCGCGTGCGCGCGGCGCCACGGTACTGCTGGGCCACACCCTTGATGATCAGGCGGAGACGGTGCTGCTTGGCCTCGCTCGTGGCTCCGGCAGCAGGTCGCTGGCAGGCATGGCGCCCCGGGCCGGGCATCTGGTTCGGCCGTTTCTGCGGCTCCGCGGCGCGATGACCCAGCAGGCCTGTCAGGAACTGGGGCTGCACCCCTGGCAGGATCCGCACAATTCAGATCGTCGTTACACGCGCGTGCGGGTACGCGAAACCGTGCTGCCCACGCTGGAAGCCGAGCTTGGTCCCGGCGTCGCCGAGGCGTTGGCAAGGACTGCGGAGCTGGTAAGGGACGACAACGAGATGCTTGATCGGCTCGCAGCTCAGGCATCCAGCATCGCAGAAGGGCTGGGGGCCACGGACACGCTGGATTGCGTAGCTCTGCAATCCCAACCCCCCGCGTTGCGCCGCCGGATCATCCGAGTGTGGTTGTTGACCCATGGCCTCGGCGACCTCTCAATGCGCCACATCAGCGCCGTGGAGTCACTGGTCATCGATTGGCACGGCCAAAAAGCCATCCAGATCCCTGGCGCAACGGTAACCAGGAGCGCTGGGCGTCTTCGGGTCAGCTGACAGCTCGGCAACCCTTCGGTCCCGTCCGCCGAGCTCCTGGTGCTGTGGCAGGCTGAGCCCGTGGAAGCCACCCAGCTCAACGGTGCAGTGACACAAGTCCTTGTGACCAAGGAAGAGTTGGCCGCCCGGATCACCGAGCTGGCCGCCGAGATTGACCGGGACTACGCCGGGAAGGAGCTGCTCCTCGTCGGCGTCCTCAACGGAGCGGTCATGGTGATGGCAGACCTCTCCCGCGCCCTCACCATCCACTGCCAAATGGACTGGATGGCGGTGTCCTCCTACGGCTCGGGCAGTCAGTCCTCGGGCGTCGTCCGGATTCTCAAGGATCTGAGCACCGACGTCACGGGCATGCACGTGCTGGTTGTCGAGGACATCGTCGATACCGGGTTGACCCTGTCGTACCTAATCAGCAACCTGCGCTCACGGGGACCGGCGACCTTGCAGGTCCTGACCGTATTGCGAAAGCCGGAGGCGGCACGAAATCCCGTCCAGATCGCCTACGTCGGGTTCGACATCCCCAATGAATTTGTCGTCGGATACGGCCTGGATTACGACGGCCTCTACCGCAACCTGACCTCGGTCGCTGCGCTCTCACCCAGCGTTTACAGCTGAACCGCCCTCGTACGGCGTCCGCCTGGCGACTGGCTGAGACCCTGTCAGAAACCCACGTACACGTTCGCTCCTAACGCGATACACACGTTGCAACGGATGCACAGCGTAAGGAGCGCACGTGCACGTTCGTTTCCGCAGCAGGGGAATCGACTTGTTGGAGCAGATCGGAATGACAGCGGGAGGCTACGAGATGCACACCCGCCAGCTTGGACGCGAACGATAGCCTTGTCAGGTGGACCTCCCGGGTCCCAGGCACCTCTACTAGGCAGGTCATGAACCTACGACGGATATTCCGCTCGCCCCTGACGTGGATCGTTCTTGCCGTGATCGCGATCGGGCTGCTCATCGACTTCAGCCAGCGCGTGACCAGCGGATACAAGGATGCGCCGACCTCTCAGGTGGTCTCGATCATCAACGGCAACGAGCCGTTGGCCGAGGTCATCTTGATCGACAAGGAACAAGAAATCCGCGTCACGATGAAAGACGCGAACAAGACCGGATACAAGGCGACGTGGGTTGGCAACCAAAGTGATGAGCTGATCACCCGCCTCAATCAGCGCGTGGCAGACAAGACGCTCGATCAGTGGAAGGGCGAAAACGCGACGCCCGGCTTCTTCAGCTCGCTGCTCGGTACGCTCATCCCGTTCATCATCATCGGCGTGCTGTTCTTCTTCCTACTGAACTCCGTCCAGGGCGGCGGCAGCCGAGTCATGCAATTCGGCAAGTCGAAGGCCAAGATCGCCAACAAAGACACGCCTAAGACCACCTTCCGCGACGTCGCCGGATGCGAGGAAGCGATCGAGGAGCTGGAGGAGATCAAGGAGTTCCTCGCCGAGCCGGCGAAGTTCCAGTCGGTCGGCGCCAAGATTCCCAAAGGTGTGCTGCTGTACGGCCCGCCTGGCACCGGCAAGACGCTGCTGGCCCGAGCGGTCGCGGGCGAGGCCGGCGTGCCGTTCTACTCCATCTCAGGCTCCGACTTCGTCGAGATGTTCGTCGGCGTCGGCGCATCCCGGGTTCGCGACTTGTTCGAGCAGGCGAAGGAGAACGCACCCGCGATCGTCTTCATCGACGAGATCGATGCCGTTGGCAGGCACCGCGGCGCCGGCATGGGCGGCGGGCACGACGAGCGCGAGCAGACCCTCAACCAGCTGCTGGTCGAGATGGACGGCTTCGACGTACGCGGCGGCGTGATCTTGATTGCCGCCACCAACCGACCAGACGTACTCGATCCCGCGCTCCTGCGCCCCGGGCGGTTCGATCGCCAGATCTCAGTGGAGGCGCCCGATCTCAGAGGCCGCTTCGACATCTTGAAGGTGCACGCCGAGGGCAAACCCATGGCCGCGGACGTCGATCTGGAAGGCGTGGCGCGGCGTACGCCTGGCTTCACCGGCGCCGACCTGGCCAATGTGTTGAACGAGGCCGCTCTGCTCACCGCGCGGCAGAACGCACGGTTGATCACCGACGAGTACCTCGACGAGGCGATCGATCGGGTGGTCGCCGGGCCGCAGAAGCGTAGCCGGCTGATGACCGACAAAGAAAAACTGGTTACCGCCTACCACGAGGGTGGCCATGCGCTGGTCGCTGCGGCGCTGCCGGGCACCGATCCGGTGCAGAAGGTCACGATTCTGCCGCGCGGCCGGGCTCTTGGCTACACGATGGTGCTGCCGGAGCAGGACAAGTACGCCAACACTCGCTCGGAGCTGCTTGATCAGCTGGCGTACATGATGGGCGGCCGAGCCGCGGAGGAACTGGTCTTCCATGATCCGACCACCGGAGCCAGTAACGACATCGAAAAGGCCACCACAGTGGCGCGTGCCATGGTGACCCAGTACGGGATGACCGAGCGCCTTGGCGCAATCAAGCTCGGCAGTGGGGATGCCGAACCGTTCCTGGGTCGCGACATCGGGCACGGACGGGACTACTCCGAAGACGTTGCGGCGATCGTTGATGAGGAAGTCGCCAACCTGATCAACAACGCCCACCAGGAGGCGTTCGACATCCTTACGGAGAACCGGGATGTCCTCGACGACCTGGTCAGGGCGCTGTTTGAGAGGGAGACATTGGATCGGGCGCAAGTGGCGGAGGTCTTCCAGCCGCTGCGGCTGTGGCCGCGGCGCCCAGCCTGGACCGGCTCGGATGAGCGCGTCCCGTCGGACATCCCACCGGTCACCCCGCCGCCACCACTGTCGATCAATGGGCAGAAAGTGCCGAACGGCCAGGCCGCCGACGGTCACGCACCGAGCCCTGGCCACCAAGTCCCGGCGGGCAGTGCGCAGCAGCCCTCGGGGCATCCGCCGGTCCCGTCCCAGCTGCCCACCACTGGCGAGCCCGACCCGCAGCCTCGCAGAGGCCCGGACTTTCGGTGACGGAGCTAGACGAGGCCGCTGAGCTCGGTTTCGAGCTGGACGATGACACTGAGCTTGGTACCGACGCGGCCAGCAATCTGGGCGGCATCGACCCGATCCACTTCCCGGCGCATGTTGGAAAGTTCGACCACGAGCGCGTCGTCGCCGCAGTACGCGAAATCTTGATCGGGATTGGCGAGGATCCAGATCGGGCCGGCTTGCGTGACACCCCCGAACGAGTCGCGCGGGCGTACGCCGAAATGTTCAGCGGCCTCCGGCAGCAGCCAGAGTCGGTGCTGGCGACCGTCTTCGACATGGGCCACGACGAGTTCGTGCTGGTCAAGGACATCGAGGTATGGAGCTGCTGTGAGCACCACCTGGTGCCGTTCACCGGGGTCGCTCACGTCGGCTACATCCCTAGCCAAGAAGGCAAGATCACCGGTCTCAGCAAGATCGCTCGGCTCGTCGACCTCTACGCCAAACGGCCCCAGGTGCAAGAACGATTGACCACACAGATTGCCGACGCCATCAACCGCATCTTGGAGCCTCGCGGGGTGATTGTGGTGATCGAATGCGAGCACCTCTGCATGACCATGCGCGGCGTACGCAAGCCTGGCTCAAAGACCATCACCAGCGCCGTACGCGGGCAGCTGCGCAACGCCGCCACGCGTGCCGAGGCCATGGGCCTGATCACCAGCTGACGGGTCCTGCGGGTCTACCTGACCGACTTCTTGCTGGCTTTCCAGGTGTTGCATCGGCCGAAGTCGGCCGAGTCCAGACCGCGATTGAGCCAGCGAATCTGAGCCGCACTACTGCCGTGATCCGGCTTACGACTTTCCGGTGGATCCTCATCGCCTGTGTAGCTGTGCCAGACCGAGAGCTGGTAGCGATCGTTACTGCTCAGACCGATCGATGTGGCGGCCGCAGCCAGGAATATGCCCTCGAAGCACTGAGCCTGCAGCTCGAGGCGGCGGCTCAACAGATACCGCTCGCTGCGGCTCTTCGCCGCATGGGAGCGCTGGCTGTACTCCAGCAGCATGCCGCTCGCCGCCTGCATGTGGTGACCGAACTCGTGGGCGACCAGTCCGACGTACCCCAGCCGGGCCAAGGTATACGCCTCATTGGCGTCGTCACCCCTCATTGGCCAGTAGATGGTCTGCGTGGTTGAGCAGTAATAGGCCGGGGCAACACTCTGGCCGAATTGCCCGCACGGAGTCTTGATCGTGCGGCGGTACGTCTTGACCTTCGGCGCGCTGAGTTCGATTCCCTGCGCAGCTAGCGGCTTGGCAAACGCCTTGACCATGCACCCGACGAGCTTCTTCCCGTACCCGGCCAGGTCGGCATCCTGCAAGGGCGGCTGCGGCGAGCGGACTTTGATCGCGCAAGAGACCTGGGCATCGCCGAGATCGACTGCGTAGATGCTGTTCTTGGCAAGCGAGATGTTGGCCTGACCGCGGCTCTGGCCCTGGCCGGATTTTGGAGTCACTCCGGCCCCCGACGGCGAACTGGCCGGGGAAGGGCTCGGAGTTGTGGGTGCGGCTAGTGCAGTCCGGGGCGGGTCCCGGGGCTGAATCCCAGGTATCCCGCCACCTGTTACTCGGCAGCTGGTAAGCGCCCCAAGCGTCAATCCCAGAAGCAACAGCACCCTCGCGCCGATCAGCAGCCGTGACTGCGGAGACCCGGGCGGCAGATGCGGCACGGGGGAGAGCATAAATTGATTCGGGTGAATCCGCTGGCTGTCCCGGGTTTGCCGCAGCCGGGCCGCACTCTGGTCGTGGGCGTAGTCAATGTCACGCCAGACTCTTTTTCCGACGGCGGCGAGTGGTTCGACCCCGCCGCGGCGATCGCTCACGGCACCGAGCTACTCAGCGAGGGCGCAGACATCATCGATGTCGGCGGTGAATCAACCCGGCCCGGTGCCACACGACCTGAGGTGTCTGAGGAGCTACGCCGGGTGCTCCCAGTGGTGCGCGAATTGGCGGCCGCTGGCGCGTGCGTCAGCATCGACACCATGCGTACGGCGGTCGCAGACCCGGCGATCGCAGCCGGCGCCCGGTTGGTGAACGATGTTTCGGGAGGCAAAGCCGATGCCCGGATGCTGCGCCTGGTCGCCGCGTCCGGCGTTCCGTACATCTGCATGCACTGGCGCGGTCACTCCGAAAGCATGCAACGCAAAGCTTCTTACGCCGATGTCGTCGCGGATGTGATAGCCGAGTTGCAGACCCAGCTCGACGAAGCCGATCGGGCCGGCGTCGCCGCGGAAAAGGTGATCATCGATCCAGGCTTGGGCTTCGCCAAGACAGGCGAACACAACTGGCAGCTGCTGCAACGGCTCGAGGAGTTCGAGGTCCTCGCGCGGCCGATGCTGGTCGGCGTCTCCCGAAAGACCTTTCTAGGTCGGTTGCTCGCCGATCCTCAGGGGAACCCGCGGCCCCCCAAGCAGCGCGATGACGCCAGCACCGCGCTCACCACTGTGCTCGCGCTGCGTGGGGTGTGGGGGGTACGCGTGCACTCGGTCCGGGCGAGCCGGGACGCGGTTGCCGTAGCGCAGCGTCTGCTGCAGCAATGAAACCCGTTGTCGTCGCGCAGCCTCTGTTGAAGCAATGACGCCTCGGATAGGGTCGCATGCGTCAGGAGGTGACATGGCGGCACAGACCGTTGTTGACGCCGGGCGCCGACCCGTCGAGGCCGGCCGCGACCGGATCAGCCTGACTGGAATCACCGCCTTCGGTCATCACGGCGTATTCGACTCTGAGCGTCAGCAGGGCCAGCGATTCGTGGTTGATGTGAGCTGCACGCTGGATCTTTCCGCAGCGGCCACCACTGATGATCTTAGGCAGACGATCGACTACGGAGCACTGGCGCGGGCTGTGGTCGCGGACGTCGAACGGGACCCGCTGAACCTGATCGAGGCCCTTGCGGACAGAATTGCACTGACGTGCCTACGTCATGACGCCGTCCAGCGCGTCGAGGTCACCGTGCACAAGCCGCAGGCGCCCATGCCGGTCGACGTTTCCGATGTTGCGGTCACGCTGACAAGGAGTAAACGAGGTGAGTAGTCCCAATCCTCATGCCATCGACGCGGACACCTTGAGCGGCATGAAACCGTTGCGCAAAGTCGTCTACTCGATCGGCTCGAATCTTGGTGATCGGATCGGCAACGTGCAAGGTGCGGTCGACGCTTTGAGTGATACGCCTGATGTCATCTTGGTGGACGTCTCTTCGGTTTACGAAACCAAACCACTTGGGGGCCCGCCCGACAGTCCGCAATTCCTCAACATCGTGGTCGTCGCGGAAACCACACTTGAGCCGCAAACTTTGGTTGAGCGGGCATTTGCGATCGAGGACGCCTTTGGCCGGACTCGCGACGGTGAGCGGTGGGGGCCGCGTACCTTGGACGTGGATTTGATCATGGTCGGGAATGCCGTAGTCGATCAAGAGGATCTGAAGCTGCCACACCCGCTGGCGCACGAGCGCGCTTTCGTGCTGGTGCCCTGGTACGAGGTTGACCCCACAGCCGAGATCATCGGCAAGGGAGCGATAGGGGATCTTGTTGGCACGGCAGACACCTCTGGGGTGGTCCGGCGAGATGATCTTGTTATCGACCGAGACTGAGGATAAGTCAGCTTGGCTGAGCAACCTTCCGGCGGCTCGCTACGCCTGACCTCGTTTCGCGCCCTCGTCGTTGCTGCCCTGTTCGGCGGCCTGGCCGGATGGCTCCTGGTGGTCACCGCGCAGGCCTTTGACCTGATTCCGCCGGAGGTGCCCTGGACCGCTCCGATTGGCCTGATCTTGGTTGCTGCGCTGGTCGGGGCGCTGGCGTACTCGACTCATCAGCGGATTCAGGTGCGCCATGAACGCATGGAGCCTCAGCGGGCCGTCGCCTTCCTTGTGCTCGGCAAGGCGTCCGCGTTGGCCGGTGCGCTGGTGGCGGGCGGCTATTTCGGTTTCGCGTTGATGTTTCTGACCCGGCTGGATGCGGCTGCACCTCGTGATCGAGTGATCCGGTCTGCGGTGGCGATTGTTGCTGGGATAGTGCTGTGTGTCATGGGCATATTGCTGGAGCAGGCGTGCAAAGTACCTACTGAACCCGATGAGGATGCAGAGACCGGCGAGGGAGACGACCTGGAGGCAGACACGCGCGACTGAGCGTCGAAATCCGCTGCGCTCAGCACGCCGAGCAATATGTTGACGGGCGTGACTTCGCCAGCAACCGCCAGCCGCGGGCTCAAGCCTTCGTTAGCCCAGCGTGTTTCCGAAACCGTCTTGATCGTTGGCATAGTGGGAGCGGTCGCTGCCGCCGCTGGATCCCTCTGGGTAGCCCGCCTGGGGGTCGCCTTGGCAGTCACAGCCGCTCTAGTCGCATGTGCCTTCGCCTGGCGCGATCTCAACACGGCCAGACACGCCCATGGACAGGCGATGCTCAAAGCGACACGTGAGCATGGCGCGGCGCTGTCGGAGGAGCGTACCGGCAACGCTGCCGTGGTCGACACCTTGGCCACGCGGATTTCCGATGCTGGCAAAGTGATCGAGAGACAGCGGCAGACGATTGCCGAGCAGCGGATGCAGATCTCGAATCTGAAGGATGATCGGGTCTACCTGATGGGTGAGGTTGAGTACCGCGACACGGCGATATCGGCGATTCGCGAGGCCGTACGCGAGCGGGAAGCCGAGGTGATCGCCTTGCGCGAGGAGCCCGACGCGAAAATCCACCACATGCCGCGCCGGGTACGGACCGGGCAGGAGTCGGCTTGGGACGAGCCCGTGCCTGACGAGACCCTGCCTGCTGAGGCCGTGCCTGCTGAGGCCCTGCCTGCTTAGGCCCGCCGCCTGCTAGGCCGTACGCGCCCTATTACTTGTCGATGTCGCCCACGACATAGCCGATAGAGGCGAGGGTTGCCTCTAACGCCTCTGTGGGTACGCCGACCAGCACTCGCTCCAGGCTGGAAATGTTGTTGAATGACGGCGTCCGAAGCTTGAGCCGCCACGGGGTCTTCTCCCCGCGCGAAACCAGAAACACCCCGGCGATGCCCAAAGGTGCCTCGATCGCCAGGTACGACTCGCCCTCCGGCACGCGAATGATCTTGCCCAGTTTCACCGACACCGGGCCAGGCAGTTCTGGAAGGCGGTCAATGCAGGCGATGATCAACGATGCGCTGATCGCCAGCTCCTCGCCGAGCACACCAAGCCGAGACTGCGCGTCGCCTGAGCGGCGTACGGGTGGAGTGATCAATCCGCCGAGCTCGCCATAAGCCAGGTACGGCCGCTGTACGCGCAGATCGAGGTCGACCCCGCTGGCGCGGGCCGCCGGGCCGCTTACGCCGAATTGCTGAATCGTGTCCTCGTCCAGCAAGGCGACACCGCTTGTGAGGCGCGCGAATGGCACGGAGTCGATCATGCTCAGCACCGTCTCAGCTACTCCAGCTGCCCGCTCGGCTACCTCTCGTTCGGCGCGTAGCCAGGCCTCGTCGGCATCAACCGCCAGCCCTCCGACTCGCGTTGCCATCGGGTGGATGCGGTTGCCCGTGAGCCGCAGCGTCTGTGCGCGCAACTCCCCACGCAAGCGGCGAAGTCCAGGATCGCCCGGTATCCGATGCGGAACGTAGCAAAGGAATCCGCAGTGACTCAGAATGCGGGTGTGCTCAGCGAGCAGAGTACGCAGCCAGACGGCGCGATCCGGCACAGCGAGCCCCATGATCTCCTCGCAGGCTAGAGCCACCGCGAGCTCGCCGAAAAACGGAGCCTGCCAGTCGTGCCGGTCCGCCAACATCAAGATCTGCGTGTAGTCACGTACCTCGAAGAGCTTCTCGGCGCCCCGATGCATGGCACCGACCACGACGCGGGCCATAGTGATCACATCATCCTCGGTCCACAACCGCAGCTCGATCAGTCCTGCATGACTGGGG
>JBKPBV010000144.1:0-3992 GCA_046727055.1 Actinomycetota bacterium
AATCAGGATGTCAGAAAGCATGTCGCCGGCGACGAGAACGCCGCGCTCCTCGATCAACAGCGCCGCATGGCCCGGGGCATGCGCCTGATGCTCGATAATCCGGACTTTAGGGCCATCCCAAGGAATCTGCGCAGTTTCGGCAGGCAGACCGGTAATGAGGCCGAACAGGTCCAGCGGTATCTCCTCGGCGATTTCCGGCGGTAACCCCTCGGCGACGCGGGCCTTCCAGTCCGCGTTCGACAGCAAATCTCGCATATCAGCCGCGCAGCGGGGGCTGTACCGTAACGGGGCGCTTCATCGAGCTCGGCGTGCCAGAGCACGTGATCCCAATGAGGATGCGTCGAGAAGCCTGCCACAACGGGCTGCGCGAAGGTCGTTCGCGAGGCAGGCCATTTCGGAGCCTTGTATCCCGGGATCGATGAGCAACACGCCGGCCCGGCCTTGCGCGACAACGGCGTTGTTCTGGAGTAACTCGCTCTGGTGGACCAGCACACCCTCCCCGACCTGCGTCAGCATGGGCTCCTTCCGCTTATGGTTTGCAACCGCTTTCCGAGACCGTAATACCAGGCGGTGGTAGCCGCGGTCGGGGTGTCCGATCAACGCCACCATCGAGGCGTTCGGCGATCGCTGGAGCCTGCTCGTCCTCCGCGACATCGTCTTCGGAGACCGCCGCCATTTCCGAGAACTGCAGGCCGGCTCAGAAGAGCGGATCGCCTCAAATATTCTCGCCGACCGACTCAAGCGACTCGTCGAGTTGGGATTGCTCACCCGTGAGGACACGCGAGCCGGCCAGCGGGCGCGCTACAGCCTGACCGAACCCGCGATCCAACTCGTACCTGTGTTCGCGCAGCTCGGCAGCTGGGGACTTCGCCAACGGCCCACGAGCCGCGCGCTGCGCGTTCGCGCCGAGCTGCTCGAACAAGGCGGCCCCGCGCTATGGGAAGAGTTCATGGACGAGCTTCGCCGCTCGCACCTTGGCTCCAAATCCCCAGCGCGATCACGAGCGTTCGTGAGCGCCTGAACCCGGCCTACCTCGCTGCTACCAACTCCTCGTAGCTGCCAAGCAGTCGACCATGTCCAAGGGCGCCGACGGACGCCGCCCGAGCTGTCTCACATGTAAACGTCTACCGGGATGCGAGGGCTTCCGCGAGCTGGATACCGTGGTTGTGCGGAGTCTGCTAGGCCCTCGGACCGAGCAGTGGAAACCCGGCAAGGATCTGCTGCAACTGCATCACCTGACGAGGTATGAACTCGGCGATGGTGAGGGCGACAACCTCGGCCGCACCGTCGATGTCGGCTACCACGCGGCGCGCTTCCGCAGTGGTGAGGCCACCGCGATCGGCGCCCAGACCCAGCTGGATCTCGTCCGCGTCGATGGTGTCGACGTCGAAGTGGATGACCACCTTCGTGGCGCCGCTGTTGCCGAGCCAGTCGAGCAGCGGCGCGCTGGTGGACCGCAGTGCGTCCGGGCTGAACACGCTCAGACCCCACTCGGCGGCTATTGCCGGCAGCGTCGGGTCGGTCCAGTCATGCATGCCGACGAGCGCGACCCGATCGGCGGTGGTCGTGGCCGGCATTATCTCGAGGAGTTCCTGGTCGCCGTGACCGGTGAGCGCGGAGACGACCATGGCGTGGAGGCCGGGATAGGCAGTCTCACCGGTGCCCATGTCAGGGTGGGAGTCGACCCAAAGGATCGCCAAGTCATCGCCGTGCTTGTTGATCAGGTACGAGAACGGCGCGATGCTTACCGAGCACTCGCCGCCAACCGTCGTGATGCGCGCAGGTTCGTGCTCCTCGATGATCGCCAGCGCGCTGCGCAGCTGCTGAAACACGACGGCCTTCGCCTCGATGCCGTCGCGCTCCTCGAGCCCGAAATCGCCCATCTCGACGGGCACGACAGCGGTCGGGCCAGCGTGCTCGGGCAGCACCGCTTGGAGCACCTTCGTGCCAATCGAGTAGCCGCGCCGAGCGATGTCGAAGGGAAACTCAGGAGCCAGCGAGCGAACGCTCCCGGTACCGGCGCCCTGCCACTGCGGCCACACCAAACGCAGGTGCGGGCCACCGGGGATTGGATCTGTTTGGTTCAAGCGTCTCTCCTCTCGCGGTGACAATGGCACCGTAGCGGGACCCTCTATCGAGCATCGGGCCCTCCCGCTAACGGGACACGTCGCACAGAGAAGTTGGCGACGAAGGGCCCAATCGGACAGGGTGAACCATGAGCAGTCCGGCTGTACTTCGCGGGGTTGATGCAGTCACGGTTCCAGTTCCTGATCTTGACCAGGGGCTTCAGTTCTTTCGAGACCAGTTGGGTCATGAGCTGGTGTGGCGCAACGATGCTGTGGGCCAGGTGGGACTGCGCCTGCCCGAAAGCCAGGCAGAGCTAGTCCTCACTACCGACCTCGAATACGCGGTGAACTGGCTGGTGAGGTCAGTGCCGGCGGCCGCTGAGACCATCGTCGACGCAGGCGGAAAGGTGATCCTCGGGCCGACTCAGATCCCTATTGGTCGACTCGCCGTCGTCAATGATCCCTTTGGCAACGCGCTGGTCTTGCTCGACCTGTCTGCGGGACGTTATGTGACTGATGTAGATGGCCGCGTGCTTGACGTTCAGCCGCGCGCCGCTGACCAGCCCTAACAGATGCGATAGCCCGAAGGGAGGTCCAGGATTCCACCGCCTCAGCAATCCTGGGTTAGGTGCGGATGACATCGCCCAGAAGCTGGGTGGTCCAGACGTAGCCGTTGGCAGTTGACTCACCCGAGGGCGGATCACCGGAACACCCACGAGAGCCCGCCGTCGGTCACCCCGAGGTGAGGCCCCAGAACGTGCCGGAGAGCCCGACACTGCGCAAGTAGTCGGCGGCAGCGCTCGGCTCGCGGCGGACATAGCCACGCTCGAGACGGCCCGCGTACCAACCGGCCGCGAGCCGCCACAACGTCGGCAAGTCCAGCACGGAGCCGCGCTGGTGTCCTGACTCGTTGAGCCAGATGGCCACGCAGTCCTCGGAGCAGAAGATCCGCTGGTTTTGGCAGGTGTAGACGACGTCATCCCACATCCGTGCCGCTGGAACCAAGAAGTGAGCGACCTGGCCGCCAGCCGGCGGCTCTCGGTCGTCGACCCGCCAGGCATGGGCCCGGTCGCACGCCGGACACGTCGTCGCCACCAGCATCGGACCCTGGTGCGGCAGCAAGTGCGGCAACGCAAACGAATCCCACGCACACCCGCCCCACCACAGGGTGTCCCGGCCCATCACCGAGAAGCCCAGCGGGACGACGGTGAACGGGTGCGCCATGGTGATTTCACCGTCCGAGCCGAGCGCGAGGTGCCGCGCAGCCGCAAGCATCACCAAGCTAGAACGCACCTGTTCCCGAGTAGCCAGAAGTTCAGTGGCCAGGTCAGCAATCCGGGGGACCCGGCCCCGGCGACATTCCGTATAGACAGCAAGCCGCAGGTCTTCGAGATCCACGGACCGAGGCTAGAGGTTGGTCCGGCTGTTCGGTAGCAACGACAGACGAACTTGGCCATGAACAGATTGCCGCTGCCCTGCATTGGATACAAGTAGCAGGTGGGTTGCGGTTGCCCTAGTGGATCGTGGCCGGCGTGTTCGCCAGCCTCGTGCGAAGGTGATTGAACCCATCCCGCTGAGCGATCCGCATGCGGCCGCGGACGGCGACGGCGATGACCGTCAGGGCCGTCGGGTTGACCGACGGTCCGGTGCCGGGCATTGGCAAGTGATGGAGTGCAACGCGCTGAGCGGTGGCGCGGCCGGGACGGGAGCACCTGTTCCAACTGGCCGAGGTCGTCGGTGTCGGGTTCTTAAGATGGCGCCATGGCACGGACGGACACGGCCTCGCGGGTGATCGCCGCCCGGCTGGACCGTGTCTTCGCGGCCCTCGTCGATCCTGAGGCGCTTACGGCCTGGCTGCCACCCGACGGGATGAGCGGCAGATTCGAGCGATTCGACGCGCGGCCGGGCGGGTCGTACCGGCTCGTG
>JBKPBV010000145.1:0-12635 GCA_046727055.1 Actinomycetota bacterium
GAAGGACGATCCGCCCCCAGGGAGATCTTCGATGGCACTCTCACCTCTCAGTCGCCGTGCAGGCGTGCTCAGCCTCACCGCTGCGGTCCTGATCGTCCTGAGCCAGATCATGCGCTTGGCATTGAGTCGGCTGCTCGGTCCGGACTGGGCGACGACGCCGGCGTACACGCTGACCTACAGCATCGCCCTGCTCGGGATGGTTGGCCTGCTGCTCGCACTGACCACCATCTACAGCCGCGAGTATGCCGCCCTGGGCACGCTCGGCCTGATCGGCTACGTGACCGCGTTCCTCGGCACCCTGATGGTCGCCGGCGACTGGTGGTTCGAGGCGTTCGTGGTCCCGATGATTAAGACTGCGGCGCCGTCGGTTCTCGATCTGCCGCTATCGGGGGCGTTGCTCGTCGGCGCCATCGCCACGGTTGGTCTGTACACGGTGGGCTGGACCGTGTTCGGCATCGCCGCCCTCCGCGCCCGCGCCTTCCCGCGCATCGCGGCTCTGCTGGTGCTCGTCGGCGGGCTGGCGGGACCGCTCGCCCTGACAACGCCCTATCAGATCCCGCTGGCGATCGCGATCGGTTGGATCGGCCTCACCCTCCAGCCGGAATCCCGCCGCCGCCACACCGCCACCACCCCTGCCCGTCCGACCTCCAGCGACCAGACATCATCCAGCAGAGCAGAGGCAACGTCATGAAGCGTTCACGGCCGATTGCCATCCGTTTCCTTGTGGCCGTGGCCTGCGGCATCGCATCGGCGGTGCTCATCTCTACGCCTGCCGCCGGGGACGACGACCCGGACTTCGCTGCGATCGACCGATACGTGCGCTCAGAGATGGAAGCGCAGCGAATCCCCGGCCTGGCGCTCGGCATCGTGCACGGGGACCGAATCGTGCACGTGCAGGGCTTCGGACAGGCGGACAGGTCCGGACGGGACGTCACCACGCAGACTCCGTTCCTCATCGGTTCGGTCACCAAGTCCTTCACCGCCCTGGCCATCATGCAGCTGAGCGAGGCCGGCCGGGTGCAACTGGATGCGCCGGTGCAGCGCTACCTGCCGTGGTGGCGGGTCGCCGATCCGGACGCGTCGACCCAGATCACGGTCCGTCATCTGCTCTACCAGGTGAGCGGGCTGTCGAAGGCCACCGGCAACGCCTACGCGACCAGCGGGGACACCCACGTCTCCGCCCTGGAGGATCGGGTCCGGGCGCTGCACGACGCCGAGCTCACCGCGCCGGTCGGCACCACCTGGCAGTACAGCAACGCCAACTACTGGACCCTGGGCATGATCGTTCAGGCCGTCTCGGGCCAGTCCTACGAGACCTACGTCCAGCAGCACATCTTCGACCCGCTACAGATGGGCAAGTCCTACACGTCCGGGACCGAGGCGGTGCAGAACGGCCTGCCCACCGGCCACCGCTACTGGTACGGCTTCCCCGTCGCCTCCGAAGTGCCCTTCGACCGAGGCGGCCTGGGTTCCGGCGGCCTCAGCTCCAGCGCAGAGGACATGACTCGCTACCTCAGCCTCTACCTCAACGAGGGCCGACATGGCACCACCTCGCTGGTCTCCCCTGCCGGTGCCGCCGAACTGCAGCGGGCGGGTGCCGCCACCGGCCTGGACGGCGTCTCGTACGCGATGGGCTGGGACGTGGGCCAGGTCCATGGCACGACGGCGATCTCCCACGACGGCAGCGGCTTCGACTCCCACGCAAACGTCGTTCTCATCCCCGACCGCGGTTGGGGCGTCGTGGTGATGGAGAACGGCGAGAACTCCCCCGACGAGTTCTTCGGCTCACGCCGCATGACGGGCATCGCGTACGGCGTCGCTGGTCTGCTGATCGGCCAGGAGACACCCGCGACCTCGTCGACGAGCTGGTCGCTGTGGGTGGTCTACGGCGTCGTCCTGGGGATCCTCGTCCTTCAGGTCGTCGGCGTGGTCCGGAGCGTGCGGACCATCCGTACGTGGCGCGCCGCCCCGGGGCAACGCCCGACGGGAGCCCTGCGGATCGCGCTCCGGGTTGGCCTACCCCTCCTCGTGAGCTGGTCCTGGGCCCTTCTCGTACTGGTCGGACTGCCACAGGTCATCCGCGCGCCGCTGCCGGCCGTGCTGATGGGACTGCCCGACCTCGGCTACCCGCTGGTCGTCAGCGCTGTACTCGCCTTCGGCTGGGGCCTGGCCAGATTCATGTGGGCAATCGGCACTCTGCGTACTCCGCCTTCCGGTGCGCCTGGCTCCGTGAAGGACGTCAACACCGAGCTGATACCCGCAACTCGTTAAGGAGAATCGATGTCCACCACAACAGCTGCCCCGCGCCGAGTTCACACTCAGAGCCTGGTTCGGCGGCACCCCCTGATCATCTTCTATGTCCTGACCTACGCCATCACATGGACGCTGTGGGCCCCGCTGGTCATCTTCCGCGGCCAGCTCCCTGGCCCCCTGGGATTGGTTCTGGCCATGTTGGGAAGCCTCGTACCGTCCACGCTGGGCCTGGTCTTCGTCGGCCTCCTCAGGGGACGACCCGGCGTGCGGAGGGTGCTTCGCCGACTGGTTCACGGCCGGGTCGGGCTCCGCTGGTACGTGGCGGTGCTGGCCCTGGCGATGCTGGTCCCACTCGCGGTCGGCGTGAGCATCCTGATGGGTGGGGACACCCCGGTCGTCGACAAGACCATCTTCGGCGTCCTGTTCCTGTTCGCGTTCATGATTTTCCCGGGCAGCGCTCTGGGTGAAGAACTCGGATGGCGGGGTTTCGTCCTACCACGTTTGCAGGCCCGCCACAGTGCCCTGAAGGCCAGCCTTATTATCGGGATTCTTTGGGGACCCTGGCACCTGCCGCTGTGGCTGACTGGGACCGAATCTCATCCGATCAGCCTCTACGTCCCCTTCGTCGTCGCGGTCATCGCCTCATCCGTGTTCTACACCTGGCTGTACAACAACACCGGTGGCAGCCTGTTCATCATCGTGCTCTACCACGCAGCGAGCAACCTGCCGATCACGGTGCTCATCGATGATGGGCTGGGCAGCCGGGGGGCGCAGCCCTTCCTTATCTATGTCGGGCTCACGGTCATCGCGGCGGTGGTCGTCGTGATCGCGACTGGCGCCGAGCACCTCTCCCGCACAGCGCACAGGCAGATCGAGCAGCCGTAAACCAAAAGCCCAGCCAGGAGGCGACATGAGCAAGGAACTGATCAGCTCGATCGAGATCGATGCACCGGCTCCCGTGGTTTGGGAGGTGCTGGTGGACTTCGACGCGTTCCCCACGTGGAACCCGTTCATCACATCCGCCGAGGGTCCGGTGCAGGTTGGCGGCCGGCTCACGCTCCGCATGCAGCCCGTGACCGGGTCGGCGGTCACCCTGCGACCCACGGTGGTCGAGGTGGTCGACGGGCAGCGACACCGCTGGCAGGGCCGCCTGGGAGTGCGAGGACTGTTCGACGCCGACCATCGGTTCATCGTGGAGCCGCGGGGTGGGGGCCGGTCGCGACTCGTACAGCAAGAGCAGTTCAGCGGTCTGCTGGTGCCGTTCTTTCAACGGTCGCTGGACCGCGGCACACTGCCGGCGTTCCAAGCAATGAACTCGGCGCTGAAGGACCGGGCAGAGAAGGCGACCGCCGCACGTGGCTGACGGTCTGACCGCTCGCGCGGGACATGGTCGCTGTGGCACGGGGCAGGTCGGAGAGTGAAGTCCGCGGGTGCTAACGATGCGGCGGCTGGCAGATCGGCTGGGCATCCGCGCCCCGTCGCTCTACCAGCACTTCTCGCACAACACGGCTCAACGCCGCGATCTGATAGACGGCTTTCGTGGGCGGCGGCAACGTTCAATGCGGCAGCGCTCGAGGTCAGCGTTGCGGCTGAGTCCGAGCGAGTCTCTACCAATTTCGGCCTCCGCCAGCGGGGCCCTGAGCTGGACCGTGCATGCGGGACCCGCTAAATGATTGAGCGGTCTGCTTATCGGTTCGGCTGAGGTCGGGGTCGTGAAGGTCGCCGCCACATGCACAAGATCGGCGCTGGCCAAACCGGGCCGCCACGTCCTAGTCGTACCTGCGCTGGGAGAACTTCTTGGATCTGCTGTTGGTGACGTAGCGACCCGTCACGCGCTTGAGATGAGGAGCGGAGGCCACGTAGGTGGAAGTGGCGGCGCCTTCGCGACCGGGGATCGCTTCCCAGGTTGGGTTTTGTCATGTGCGAGCGGGCAGCAGCGCTCCGACGGCAGCGGCCGGGCCCTTGGTGGGCCCGGCCGTGTTCGTGACGGTTAGGCGGCGACGCGGTGTGCCGCCGGGGTGCCGGCGATCGGCCAGCTGGCGATGCGGTCAGAGCGACCGAAGAGCCAGATCGCGTATTTGAGGTTCTTGCTGCCAATCACTTCTTCGGCAAAGGTGCGTACGGACTGCATGTTCTCCTCTGGCGCGGACATGCAGCCTCCTAAGGCTCAGCGCCGGTACCCGGCGCGGGCACCAAGCTTGGTGACGTCACCTGCGTCAGGTCATTCGGCCGAGACAAGTTCCAGCACTTCATCGAGGGTGAGGCCGCTCCCGCGGTCGATTGCCGCCGTGTACGCGGCGTCGCCGAGCCGCTCTCGAAGCCGAGCCGCGGTCTCCTCGTGGCTCACTCGGTCGGTCATCCATACTCCGACTCCGATCGAGCTGCGGACTCCCTCGCCCGCGCCTAGCATTGTCGCGCCCAGCTCGGGGTCGCCTGCAGTCTCGGCGACAGCGGCTAGCGCGTCGAGCGCGCGTGCAAGGCTCTCCCGGTTGTCCGGCACCGCAGCGTGCTGGACCGACTCGCGCAGTCGTGCGCGCGCTGATTCGAGGTCGCCGAGCCGAAGGTGGGCTAACCCTAGATTGACGAGCGCGTTACTCAGGAAGACTTCGGCGTTCACCACGCGGGCATGCTGGAGGCTCTCTTCGAGGTGTGGGATTGCCTCGCGGTATCGGTGGTGTAGCAGCAACGCACCACCGAGATTCATCGACGCAAATGCGAGGCCCCATCCATCATCCAGTTCGCGGAACATATCGACCGCTCGGGCGAGCTGGTCTTCGCCTCGGTTCGGGTCGCCGACGGCTTGGATCAGACCAAGTGGCACTAAGGCCGTTGCGACGCGCCGTACATCACCAAGTTGGCTGTAGCGGTCGATTGCGGTCTCCAAATTGGGCGCGGCTCTCTCGTAATCGCCCTGACCGAAGGAAAGCAGTCCGAGCGCAAGCCGCGCGTGGGCACGCTCGGCGGCGCCGAGCGCTGTCTCATCGACGAGTGCCTGCTGTACTACCTCAACGCTCTCGCTGAGAAGCCCGGCGATCCACAGGAACGGCCACATGGCTATCGCCATGCGGGCGACCCGCCCGCCATGCTTCACCTCCAGAGACCAGCGCAGTACAGCGCGGATATTGGGCAGGTCCGCATGGTACTGCTCGATCACCGGACGCGGATCACGCCGCAGCACCGGCTCGCCCGCGATGATCACTCTCTCGTAATAGTCGGCGTGAGCCCGCCTGAGTCGCTCCGTTTCTCCCAAGGCATCCAACTGCTCCAGCGCGAAGTCACGGACGACCTGCAGCATGGTGAAGCGGGGCTGTCCGCGCAAGGGGTCCTCGGTACGAAGGAGACTCTTGTCCACCAGCGACGCGATGCCGTCCAGGACCGCTGGCACGGCCTCGTCGGCGCACACCGCCTCCGCGGCATCCAACGAAAAGCCCGCGGCAAACACACCGAGCCGTGCGAACAGCCGACGTTCGGAGTCGTCGAGGAGATCGTGGCTCCAGGCGATGGTGGAGCGTAGGGTCTGCTGGCGCAGCGGTAGGTCGCGCGGCCCGCCGGTCAGAAAGCTTAGGCGGCGGTCGAGGCGGCGGAGGAGTTCCTCCGGTCCCACCACTTTGGTCCGCGACGCGGCAAGCTCGATGGCCAGCGGGATGCCATCGAGCCGGCGGCAGATTTCCGCAATGGTTGCTAGCTCGTCATGATCAAGATCTAGATCGGTTCCGGCTGCGCGAGCGCGGTCGATGAAGAGCTCGACGGCGTCGGAGCGCCGCAACACATCTGCGTCGTCGACAACTTCCGGGACTGGCAGCGGCGGCACCTCGACCACGCGTTCACCCGAGAGGCGTAGCCGTTCCCGGCTGGTGACCAGCAGCATCACCTGGTTCGTCTCGGTGATGATCTGGTTAAGCACTCCGGCGGCGGCCACCACCTGCTCGAAATTGTCGATGATCAACAACATCTTCCGTGGGCGGAGGTAGTTGATCACCAGGTCCATCAGGGACTGGCCCGGTGACTCGGGAACACCCAGAGACAAGGCGATCGACGACACAACCAAATCTGCCGAGGAGACCTCCTCTAGCGCGACCAGCACCACACCATCGAACGTGCCTATCAGGTCGGAGCCGACCTCGAGCGCCAATCGTGTCTTGCCGATGCCACCTGCTCCGACGAGGGTGACGAGGCGTGTATGCCCGCGGGTCAGCAGGTCCCGGATGATCGTTTTCTCGCACTCCCGGCCGATGAACCGGGACGCCGGTGCTGGTAGCGGGCGGCTTGGCGGACGAGCCTCTGGTAGCGCGTCCCCAAGATCGAATCGCTCGCTGAGCAGCACAGCAAGATCGTCCGCGATCAGCGTGCCGAGCTCGTCGCTGCTGCCGAAGCCGCGATAGGACAATCCGTCCGACTGGATGCGGGTAAGCATTTCGCTGAGCCGCGGATCACGGTCCGGGGCGGGAGACTGCACGTACACGAGCTTTGGCATTCCACCGGCGTTGAGGTACTCGTCTTCTAACCCGGAAACCTCCTGGTCGGGCGCGATCCAGCCGTACTGCTGCCCGTAGATGCCGATGAAGACGTCGCTCTGCCGCAGATAGGCGAGATAGAGATCTCGCGGAGGGTACGGCCGAGCGCCGAGCTCGAACAGCACAGGGGTCAGCCGGAGTCGTTCGATGGCGGTGCGCGCGGCCGCGCGTGCACCGGCCAGCTCCTTCATCGTCGAGCTGACAAAGATGCGGAGCCGCTGGTCTGGCGTTCGGATCGCGATCATGCCGGCCTCCCATCGACTGGCACGTCAGCCTATGCCTACCCGGAGGCGAGCAGACCCACGCCAAGCGTCACCGCTCCAACCCCTAGGGCGAGACCGGCCAGGTACACCAATCCGATGACACCGTTGGGCCGCTGCGCGTCAGGCCGGGTCACCGAAAGGAAGAAGCCAAGCGGCATGAGAATCGGTGCCGCCACAAACGCGATCCGGACGATCCACTTCCACGGCTCTCCCAGGTCCGTCTGGTCCACCCACAGCAGCGCGACCAGAGCGAACACCAGCCACACCCCAGCGTGTGCATGACCGGCCCGGAACATGTTCTGCCGCAAAGGGTTGTCAAGGTATCCGGCAGTCCGGCGGGTCAGCATCCCCAGCAACGCAAGCCCACCGAATTCAACCGTCGGCACCGCGATGAGCAAGATGGCCGCCAAGATCCGCGAAACATCAGACATCGCTCAGCTCCCGTCGTCCCGCTCCAGCACCTGCAGCCGGCGCACCCGCAGCTGATCGAGCTCCAATTCACCGATGCGCAGCCGGCGTACCGCTGCGTCGCCGATCCTCAGCCGCCCCACCGCCAGAGCACCAATTGCGACGGCTCCCATTGCCACGGCTCCAGCCGCGGCAGCGATGACGGCGACAAACGCGACCGAGGCTGCGCCGGTGGAACTGGCGCCGGTTGCCTGCGCGCCGGTTGCCCGAGCGCGGGTGGACATGGTGCGCGGTTGTTGTGTACGCATGATCTCGCTCCTTAATCGAATCTGGGCTGGGGTGCTAACGACCTTCGGCCGCGACGCCCCCTCGCTCGCCGCCGCCATCGACCGCCGGCCCCCGGGAGCGAAGCAGCCCGATCCCGAGGACGAGCAGTCCGGTTACCAACAGGACGGCTCCGACATAGGCGAGGTAGACGAGGCGGGTCGGTTGGGTGGCATCCGGCGAGAGCACGGACAGGAAGAATGCTATCGGTAGCAGAACCGCCGCGGCCGGAACGGCCAGCCGAACATACCAGCGGGTCCCTTCCGACAGGCCGGTTTCGTCGACATAGCGCAGCACCACCAAAGTCAGCAGCAGCAACACCCCGGCGTGGGCGTGACCCGCACGCCACAGATCCTGCCGGAGCGCATTGTCGGCGTACGTGGGGTCGTGGACGAGGAGTGTTAGCACGCTGACGCCCCCGAACACCACGGTCGGGAACACGATCAGCACGATGCCGGCCACTCGGCGACTCTGACTGGTCATAGCAGCCACGCTAGGCGACAAGCCCTCCCGGTGTCGCCGGCAAAATTGCCAGGTTGCGACTCCGGGCGGGCCCGCCAACTGGCGAATCCGGCTCTATCAGATCAAGAGCCCGGCCTCAGCCCGGATGCGGCGTGTGTCCTCGCTGGGCTGCGGGCCGCGCCGCCCTTGCGCTCGCCCCCATCAGCCTCAGAACCAGGACGGCCCGTGCGGGGTGTAGTGCTCCTCAAGCGCACTGATCTCTTCGTCGCTCAGGTCTATGTCGAGTGCCGCGGCCGCCTCGGGAAGGTGGTGCGGCTTGGTCGCTCCGACGATCGGTGCGGACACAGCCGGGTTAGTCAACACCCACGCCAAGGCGACCTGGGCCATTGTCACGTGTCGGGCCTCAGCGATCCGCTGCACAGTATTGACAACTGGCTCGTCCAGAGGTGAGTCGAACGACTTGACGACCTTGTCCACGGTGGAGCGCAAGCTCTGCTCACCCCACGGGCGTGCCAAGCGCCCCTTGCCTTGCGGGGAGTACGGCACGAGGCCAACGCCCATGTCGGCACACATCGCCATCAGCTCAGGCTCGTCTTGGCGGCGCAGCAAGTTGTACTGGTTTTGCATCGACACGAACCGTGTCCACCCGCCCAGGTCGGCGGCATGCTGCAGCTTTGCGAACTGCCAGGCGTACATCGATGACGCCCCGATGTAGCGCACCTTGCCGGCCTTCACGATGTCGCACAGTGCCTCCATCGTCTCCTCAACCGGGGTATTCGGGTCGAAGCGGTGGATTTGGTACAGGTCGATGTAGTCCGTGCCGAGCCGAGCGAGCGAGGCGTCGACCTGCTCAAGGACCGCCTTGCGAGATAGGCCTTGCCCGCCGGGACCGTCGTGCATCTTGCCATGCACCTTGGTCGCCAGCACGATGTCCTCCCGGCGCGCATACCGCTTGATCGCACGGCCGACCAGCTCCTCCGACGTCCCGGCCTGGTAGACGTTCGCTGTGTCCCAAAAGGTGACTCCCAGCTCGACGGCCTGTCGGAAGAACGGCTGAGCTTCATCGTCGTTGAGGGACCACTCGTGCGCGCCCACAGTGGACGGGTCGCCATAGCTCATGCACCCCAATGCGAGCCGGCTGACCTTCAGCCCGGTGGTGCCCAGGCGGACGTACTCCATGGCAGTGTCTCCCATTCATCGATGACTCGGTCCAGGCTTCGAAGCGTAAGCCGCCCACGGAGAGGCTGGGAGTCCTTGCCAGTACACCCCAGGAAGGTGCCGCCAATGAATACTGTCCGGACCCGGATCACTGGTTCGATCGGTTGACAGCCGCCACATCAAGCCACTTTTCCGCCAGCTAAGGATTCTTGGCTACGAGCTCCACGAACGATCGCCAGCGCCGGATTAACTGTCTTAGCGGAGGGCGGGCAAGCACAGGCATCTTCAAGAATCGAGGTAGGGCAATGGAGGACCGGCTGCTCTACCGGGTTCCCGAGGTGGCCGTGTTTTGAACATCAGCCGATCGAAGGTCTATGAGCTTCTTGGTTCAGGCGACCTGCCATCGGTGAAGATCGACCGTACCCGCTTGGTCCGCGGTTCAGAAACGTCCATATGCACGACCTGACATTTGCACCCTGTCGCAGCTCGCGGGTCGAAGTTGTCGGCCCGCTAGCGGCTGGCGGCTGTTGGTGGTGCAGTGCTGGTCTTCTGGCGGCCGACCTCGATTGCTCCGAGCATGAGTTGCACATTCGGTTCGCCACGGTCGGCCAACTGGCCGAAGAAGCCTCTGGAGGATGGTGGTGCGAGCGATCACGAAGAAGGCACCGCCAAGATGAGGCCGACGATGCTACCGACGATGCCGCCAGCCAACGCGTAACGATGAGCAGGAGCAACAGAGCTCATGCGCTCTGGGCTGCGACCTTTCCGGAGTCGATGGCTTGTTTGAGTGTCGCGTAGTCCCGCTCGTTCTGATCGGCGTACGTTTCCGCAAACTTCGCCATGGCGCGGTCGAAACGATCGTCCGTGCCGAGGTAGCCCGCGATTGCAGCCGCATCACCGGAGCGTGCGTGCGCCCGGGCAAGCGTCCAGCCGCAGAAGCCGGCATAGCTGCCCATGACAGATGGCCTCATGGCCTCCACGATCGCTGATCCCTTGCCATCCCAGAGTTGGCGGATGTAGAAGTCTCGGGTGACGCCATCGATCCCATTGCTGCGGATCCAGCCGAGCATTACATCGCTCGCAGACTGCATGAGCCGTTGACCCTCGACCACGCGCTGCCCGTGGTTGGCATATTTGCTCCTTCCCAGGAAAGGCTCCAATACTGACGCCTGAGCCTCCTTAGCCTGCAGGAATAACGGGTCGCTGTTGTCGCTGCCCAGCATCAACACAATCCACGCGCGAGTGCCCACGCTGCCCACGCCGACCACCTTGCGAGCCGCATGCGCGTAGCGGAAACCTTCCACGAGGTGTCGATGATCGCCTTGCAAAGTGCGGCGGTAGGAGCGCAACAGATTGTGAATTGCTTGGTCGATCTGGTGGTACTCCAGCTCGGGGAACAGGTCCTCGATCGGAACAATCAGTGGCGGATCACCGACGAGCCGTGGCCGCCCGTCGACGATCTGCGCGAGTTTGTCGAAGGCCTTCATGGCGTCCTTGGATCGGGCCTTTGCGACATTCTGCTGGAAGCGCTTCACTTCGGCCGGCTTCAAGTTCCCCATCACCTGAGCCTCGATCTCCTCAATGTCCAGGCGCGAATACCAGACGTCGAGCTTCTTCATCCGAGCCATGTCCAACATCGCCTCGCGATAAGACCGCGCTGTTGCCAGGTTGATCAGCTTGCGCTGCTTCGTGTCGAAGCCACGATCACGCCCGGCGACAGCGAAGCTGGCCACCAACCTTTTGACATCCCACTCGAACGGGCCGGGCAACGTCTCGTCGAAGTCATTGACGCTGAAAACCAGCCGGCGGTCCGGGGCGGCGAAGACGCCGAAGTTGGAAAGATGCGCGTCGCCGCACAGTTGCACCGACAGGCCGGTTCGGGGCGCACTCGCCAGGTCTGAGGCCATCAGGTAGGCAGCGCCGCGATAGAAGGTGAACGGCGACACCAACATCCGGCCGTAACGGATCGGGACAAGCTCCGGCGCCCGGGTAGCGGCCTGCTCCTCGAGCAGGCTAACGGGGCTCGGCCGGTCTGACGACGGGTGCCATTCCCCATGCACCGACAGGGGAACCGTTTCTCGCTCGGCTTTCCCGCGGGCCGCCCGCTCCGACAATGTGGGGTGTTCGACTTGTCCTACCTGCCCTGAGGCACGCTGGCCATCTCGGGTGGGCACGTCGGTGGAACTCTGGGCGCTCTGATTTGATTTCACCACAGCAGGTAACGGCATCTGCGCTTCTTGCGCATCACCCGATCAAGGTGAAACCTCTCCCTGCGAGGGCCGTCCTCAGCCCATCAGACGAGGAGTGCATCGGACTTCACACAATAAGAGTGATTGGCACTCGTTGATCAGCAGATGGATGCCAATTCAGTTTGAGTGAGCCTCGCTGGTGGAGCATTGCATCTCGACAGGAGAATCAGGCGAACAGCGTGCTCACGTCGGCCCGCCAGGCTTATGCAGAGGCCCGGCCATTCGGCGCCCCATCCTGCTTGGCGCCGCCGCACTCACAATTGGGCCAGCCGGGGTCCCCCGTGTGCGATGGACACTGCCGCTGATCGCGGGCAAAGTGGAGCCGAGCGGGAAGTCGGAGGAACCCCAGAAAGAACCAGCTCGGACGAGCTCGAAATGAAAGCAAGTTACGTTCCGGGTCCCGCTCCTTAGGAGAACACCAGATGCGACTCCACCGTGCTCGTCGACCCGCACCCATCGCGGTCGCGGCAGTTGCCCTGCTCTGCGTACTGACGAGCTGCAGCACAAGCTCCGCGCCCAGCCAGACCAGTCCACCCGCGACAATCGCGGCACCGACGATTGACGCGCCGACGACGGCTTGTGCGGACGTCGCGGCGCTCATGTCGTCGCTCGAGGCCCTCACAAAGGTGAAGCCTGCCGAGGACGGTTTGACGGCGCTGACCACCGCGATTGCCGACGTCAAGACCGGCTTGGACAAAGCGGAGGCCTCGGCGTCGGTGGTCCTTCAGCCCAGTGTGCAGCAGGTGAAGACGGCATTTACGGAGTTGCAGACCGCAGCAAGCGGCACGACCGCCGACAATCTCAGACAGAAGGCGCCAGGCATCGCCTCTGCGACGAAGCAGGTCGCTACAGCGACAGAGGCTCTCCGCACCACACTGACCCAGACGTGCCCGGGTGTCTGACGGCAACCGCATTCTTCGTCTGATTCGACCCGCTGAAGCAAGCTGTCGCATCCCACATATTGGATGAATGGCGTGGTCCGGACCGCTGTCGCCTTGGTTGGT
>JBKPBV010000146.1:0-9240 GCA_046727055.1 Actinomycetota bacterium
AGACCGTCGAATGGTCCGGGTCGAAATGGCTGCGTGAACCGACGAGTTGGTTTCAAGGTCCGAGCCTGATAGAGCTCGTCAGCGACTCGCGTTAGCTAATTACCGTCCTCGATGTCACTTTGGGCGCAATGCAGCGCGGGCCACCAGGAGCCATCGGCGGGCGGCATGGACCCGTGGGAGAGTGGGTCGGGGATTGAGGGAAGTGCCCGGTGCGCGCACGGTTCACGGGTGCTGGCATTTTCGAGTAGCGTCCAAGCAGCTCCACTCGGATGGGACCTTGTCGCGCTTGCTCGAAACCTGTGGTTAATCACTGGTCGATTGGAGAACTTTCCACGGTCCGCTTGCGCTTCTGATCGCGCCACGACGAGGCCGAACCGAACCGGCCTAGGCAGTGGCGGTCTCACTCTCAGCGGCCCGAGAGTGGGTTTCCAGGCCGCTTACCGGACAAGCTCGCCGAGAACACCAGTATCCAGCCGCCCGCGCAAGCGCTGTCAGATGAGTCTGGCGAGCCGGGCCTTCTTGCTGTTCTCCTGGACAATCCAAACAACATCGGGATCCGAGCAATCGGACAGTGCGCGGAATGCAGCCAGCCCGCGATCAGGGTCGGCAGCCACAGCGACGCTCCAGCAGTAGCCGAGGCCCTTACGGAGTGCGCGCACTCTGGGATCGTGGCGCTCGCCTGCAGGCCGATCCGCCAACCTTCTCGTGATGCGATCGCAGACTCCGATAGCCGCCGTCGCGGCATCGGGCGTGCTTAGCAACCGGGGCTCACAGACGCCCGCGGCAGCCGCTCGTTGAACTAACGGATCCGTGTCATCAGCCCATTCGGTGACCACGTCCAGCAGGCGCCGCACATCGCGGTCACCAAGACGTTGGAGCGCCATCGCCACGGCCTCTCGCACCCGCCAGCGCTCATCCATGGCGTGTGCGCGCAGGCGCTGCTCCACTTCGCGTCCCGCCCCGTCCGCCAGCAGCCGACCGAGGCCGACAACCCCGCAGAACACGAAGTACTCATCACCAGTGGCGATAAGCGCGTCGAGAAACTCGGGATCAGCTTCCTGGGCCACGGCCTGAGCGAGTTCGATGTTGCCTCGCGGCCCTGGCAGACCGGAATGCTCCGCCAAGTACGTTTGCCACTTCGACCTCGTCAATGCACGGAGCTCCGCACGGTACTCGTCCACGCGGCCCACGACTGGACCGTACACGGACTGGGGCGCGCGCGCCACGCGGCAGGCCAGCAGGCCGGACACCGGGGAGCAGCGTCAGGCGCACCGCCGACCTAGCCCGGTGCGCTGCGACCCCACACTCATATCGGCATTATGCGGGTGACGGTCAAGCGGTTCACGATGCTTCGCTGTCAGCGAGGCGACGGCGACTTCCTTCCCAGCAAGAGGGAACGAGGACCACGTCACGGAACGCAGGAGTTCCGAAATCTCTACAGTTGAGGCTGAAGCGCCTTCACCAGCGCTGGTTTCGGTAGCGCGCTGCAGGCACCCGGCACCGGGGACCCAACGCAAGGAGAATTTAAGACTGGCCGGTGGGTTGATCTATCCCGGCCGATCGGGCCAGGGGTCTCTGTCGGCGGGACAGGACCGCTGGGCTCGTGCTCTTGAGGACGTAGGCATATCGAGAAGCGGACCTTGCTGCACACCTTCAAGGGAGGAGCGGAGATGGACGACGACTCGGGGCGGGCCGGGCTCCGGCGGTTGGTGGATGTGATCAACGCCCGAGAGATGGAGCCATTTGACACGATTTACAACGATGCCGTGGTCATCGAGTGGCCGCAGTCGGGTGAGGTGATCCGGGGCAAGCAAATATCCGGGAGCTTCGCCTCATCCGTCCGACGGCCCAGCCAACCGCCCCGCTGCACCGCATCATCGGTTCGGGTGACCTATGGGCGACGGATATGATCTTCGACTATGCCGGAGATCGGTTCTACACGGTGCTGATCCATGAGTACCGCGATGGGCTGGTGGTGCGGGAGACCTGCTACTGCTCCGTTCGAAGCGCCGGCCTGGCGGGCTCAGTGGGTCGACCGAGCAACGAGCTCCGCGGTGACTACAGCCTTCGACGTTCAATCTTTAGTGGCAGAAGGATGATCATATGCTTCTCTCCCTGACCCGGAGCGAGGACAAGGGCACCGTAGGGCTCGACGCGAAGTACCCCGCAGGCCGACCGGCTTGCGGCACTTGGCTACCTCAAAAATGCGGAACCCTGCGCGACACAATTCGGTGCACGGACCCGACAGCAGGCACACTGAATTGCCGAATTGAGTACGTTGTGCGAGCGGCTGTTAATGCGCTGTCAGGTACAACGGCCGTCTGATCAAAGGGTCGGCGAACCGGTGCGTCGGCCACCGCGTGCGCGGCCTCGAACTGGATAGCACGCTCGTGACCGAGCGCTTTCCAACGAAAGAGACGGGCCCGGTCACCGATCTGCGACACTGTGCGACCGGAGGAACCGCAGCACAGCGGCGTTGAACTCTGCGGGGTGGCTGTTGAACATGTTGTGGCTTGCCCCCCTGATGGTCAGCCGATCCGCATCCGGCACCAGCTTCGCCAGGCGGTCGGTCACCGCTTTGATGTGCGCCGGTGACTCCGCTCCCGAGACCAGCAGCGTCGGCACTTGGATGGCTCTGGCATCAGAAGCACCGAACGCGGGAAACCCGGCCTTGATCTGAGCCTTGAGCGGGCCGACATTGTCGACGAATCGCTGGAACATCGCCTCGGGAATGCCTTCCACGACCGCGTCGCTGGAGTTGGCGGCCATGAAGAGCCGAAGCGCTCCCGCATCATCGCCACGTTCGAACGCTTTGATCGCCGGGCCCATCCCCTTGACGCCGAACTTGATGAAGCCAATGCCAGCGCGGGGGCGCCGGATCAGTAGCTTGATCACCTAGGCCGGTAGGGGCGGGATGCTGACGCCGAGCAGCGGGAAGGCCGGCGGCTCGAGCAGAACGAGTGTGCGGAGAAGTTCCGGATGCTGTGAGGCGAGGCGCAGACTGCCGAACCCGCCGGGCGAGGAGTGCCCGACCAGGTGCACTGGTCCCGCGTGGAGTGCCCGGACAAACGCGGCCAAGTCGTCCACGAAGGTGTCGAGGGTAATCGATTCGTCCGGACGCAGCTTCGGGTTCGGCAAGTACCCGCGGCAGCTAAGCGCAATCGCCCGGTAGCCGACACCGAACGCGTCCATCTGGTGATCCCAGGCGCGGTAGTCACCCACACCGCCGTGTACGAACAGCACGGGCTCGCCCTGCCCTTGTTCGAGGTAGGCGAGGTCAACACCATTGACCGTGGCTGTGGACATTGTCGTCCTCCTTGGGGTTGCCGCGAGAGCCTTCACGCCGGCGGATCACGGGCTACACCCCCGAAGCTAGGACCGCCCCGATGCGTCCCCCATCGGGAATTCTCCCCATGTCACCAGGCCGTGCTCCATGGCGAACATCGTCGCCGCGGCGCGGGAGGACACCCCGATCTTGGCGTAGATGTTCTGGACGTGACGGTCCGCGGTCTTCACCGAGATGCCAAGCGCCTTCGCCACCTGCTTGGTCTGTAGACCGCGGGCCAGCAGCGCCAGCACCTGGCCCTCACGGTCGGTCAGACCGTTAGGGCGATCGAGGCGTGGCACCCGCTGGCCGGCCGACTCCACCACGGCGGCAACTGCGTCCGGATCGAGACGACCTGCCTTCGCCTCGGCGGCGAGGGCTTGCGCAGCCTGCTCGGCCGACATGTCCGCGCGGTGCGGACGTTGCTCGCACTTCGTGTGGAACATGTCCGCTGCGGCGAGCAACCGGGCCGGCATGGTCTACTCGGCGGCGGGCATGCCTCGGTGGTAACCGGACCGGTCGAGACGCTCGTAGTGAGCGCACGCGACCGGCACGAGGTCGGCCAGGAACGGCGCGCGCGACAGCACCCGCTCGGTGCGGTACGGGTGCAAACGCACCTGCTCCCACTCGTCGGCGCTCAGCGGACCGGGCTTTCCCCAGGTGGCCGGGCCCACCGACACCCGGCCCAGGTCGTGCATCAGGCCGGCGCGCCGGACCCTCCGGGTAACAGCGGCATCCATCCCGCAGCGCGCCGCCGCGGCCGCCGCTAGTTCGGCGACCCCGCTCGAATGCCCCGAATGGTAGGGACAGATGAGGTCGGCTAAGCGACCCATCGCCGCGAGCGCGCGATCGACCTCCTCCCCAGCCAACGTCAACCACGGCCGCGGTTCGGCGGCGACTGCCTCCTCCCACACCGACGAGGCGTCCGTGAAGCTCAGCAACCCGGGAGCGTCCGCGGCCACGCACGCGGCTACCTCGGGGTCGAGCCCCCGGCCTGCGTGCTCGCCGATAGCCGCGCCGCGAGCTTCTCGCCCGCCAGGTGGCGCTGCAACGCCGCATCGATCGCGACGTGCACGATCCGCATCGAGAGCGGGATCGCCTCCGCTGCCGCCCGCCGCAGCGGGCCGTTGCCGTCCCAACGGTCGGTCAAGTACGCCAGGCTCGCAGCGACTCCAGCCGGGGCGCCGGTCTGCTCGGCGAGCATCCCGGCCACCTCGCAGTTGGCTGCGATCGTCGGGCGGGACAACCCGACCATCCGGGGCAGGCGCAGCGCGATCTGCATCGCGCGGGCCGGCCCTGAGGCGTCCGGGTCGGGAAGAGCCCGGATCAGGCCAGTCATCACCTCACGGCTGGACCCGTACATCAGCGGGTTGAGGTGTTCGGTCAAGGAACCAACGAACACCTCGGCGGCCAAGTGCGCGTCCGTTGTGCAGCCGGCGTGCGACAGCAGGCTCCCGTAATACGTCTGGACCGCGGTCTGACGGTCGACATCGAGCCGATCTGCCAGCCCCATCGCGACCACGGTCGTGTGCAGGCTGTGCTCGAACGGGAACCCCATGCCGAGGTCGGTGGCGAGGCACAAGGTGCCGATGACCTCAGCGGTGCGCAGCTGCTCGGCCGCCGACCGAGCACCGTGCGGACCCACGCTGCGGAGACTACCGAGGATTCGGCGAATCTCGACATGGAACGGGTCGGCCCATTGCACCGCCTCAATTCAAGACGGACCGCCGCAGACATAGTGATCGATCTGGGCACCGCGACTAGATGCTTGGCGCACACATCGATCGATCTCGGGCCGATAACGCGCGATTGGCGATCTAGTCGGGATCGGCGGATCAGGCGCCGGTGCCGGCTGCTCCCTCGCCGCCCGGCCAGGGAACGGTGAGCGGGAGGTGGCGCTACAGGCTCAGCGGTCCACGTCTTATGCGCTCGCGGGCCTATTGGAGGCTGAGGCTGGGTGGGACGTACTCGTGCCACCAGTCGGCTCCAGCCTTGGCGATGGTCGGACGTGGAGCACTTCGGCGGCGAGGTCGGCTTGGCGACCTCGTCCACCCACGACGATAGTGAAGGGGTTGGCAGTCTCGGCTCGGTTGAGCGCCCCGGCGATATGTCCACCGCAAACCTCATGGCAGCCTCCTCGCCGGAGAACCTAGCGGCGAACACCGACAAGGGTCGCCATGGGCCGCCCTCTAAGCGGACCTCTTAGGTGCGCAGGACTGTGTCCGAGCGGGAAACGTGCGCCACGCGTTTCGACCTAGCATCGGGAGATGGGCCCAGATCGGATCACCCGCCGCGTTCACCTCGCGACCGGAGTCACGGTTCCCTACCTCGAGCAGGGCGACCCACAGGCGGCGGCCGTGGTGCTATTGCACGCGTGGGTCGAATCGTCGGCATGTTTCGACCGCTTGTTGCAGGCGATGCCACCAAGGCTCCGCGCATTCGCGATGGATCAGCGCGGCCATGGCGATGCTGACAAGCCGGTCGGCGGATATGCCCTGGTGAACTTCGCCGATGACATCGAGGCGTTCATGGACGCGGTCGGCCTACAGTCGGCTGTCCTGCTCGGGTCCTCCAGCGGTGGCTACGTCGCGCAACAGGTTGCGGTACAAGCGCCTCATCGCGTTGACGGCCTGGTCCTCGTCGGCGCACCGCGCAGCCTTCGGGGCCGGCCAGCCTTCGCCGACGAGGTAGATCGGCTCACCGCGCCTGTCGATCCCACCTGGGTCGAAGAATCGCTGACCTGGTTTCCCCGCTATCACCACGTGCCCGACTGGTACATCAAGGACCGCATCCGCGACGGTCTACGCGTGCCCGCACACGTCTGGATGGCCGGCCTGGCGGGACTCACGACCGCCGTGCCGCCGTCCCAGTCGGCAACGATCACCTCGCCCACCCTGATCATCTGGGGGGAACGCGACGAGCTACTGCCGCTGCAGGACGGATACCTGCTCGCCGCAGCCATCCCCGGCTCCCGGCTTATTGTCTACGAGGAAACCGGCCATCTCGTGCTGTGGGAGCAGCCCGAACGAGTGGCCACCGACCTAGCCGACTTCGTCGCCGGGCTTTCAACGTCGGGTCAGAACAGCACGCCGATCCACTCCAATGGCGGCGGCTCGGATCGCGACCCGCACCTCTACGGTGAGACTCATGGCCGCACAAACGGGACACTGAAAGCCACCGAAACTCAGCGAGATGAGGAGATGCCGTGAACAGCCAACCGGTCCTGTTCATCCAGGGCGCCGGGAGCATGCACCAGCCCGATGGTAGCGGCCGGCTTGCTGCCTACCTGGCCCGCGAGCTGGGCACCGACTACCGTCTCGTCGCCCCCGAGATGCCCCAGCCGACAATCCCCACTACCAACCCTGGCGGGATCGCATCGAGCAGGAGCTTGAGGCGATCGACGGAAAGGTGATCTTGGTCGGTCACTGGTTCGGCGGCTCCGTCCTGCTGAGCTACCTCGCGGAGGGCTCGTACCGGAAGCCTGTCTGCGGCTTGTTCCCTGTCTCGGTTCCCAACTGGGGCCCAGACGGCTGGGCGTACGACGAATTCGCAGTACCGAACGACGTGGGCTCGAGGCTGCGCGCATCGAGGATCTTCCTTTACCACAATCGCAATGACCCGGAGGTGTCGGTCGCGCACCTGGCCTACTACCACGACCACGTCCCAACGGCGACCGCCCGGCCAATCGACGGATCGGAGCACTCGTTCGTTGAAGGGCTTCCGCCGCTTGTCGACGACATCAAGAGCCTGCGGCGCTGAAGATCAACTCGTAGTCATGCGCTTCATCATGGACGAGTATTCGAGCGGATCTGGGTCGGTCTGGGTTCGCTGAGGCGCCCGAGCTGCAGTGAAGGCGTTGGCGCCCTGTGTCGGCGCATTACTTTTCTGACTAAAGTCAGAGGTATGAACGCCACGGCGACGCTACGCCACTTCAATCGCACGTACACGCAGCGCATCGGGGTCCTCGAGGAGTCGTTTCTCGGTCTAGGAATGCCGCTGGCGGCGGCGCGACTGATCTTCGAGGTCGGCGCCGAGGGGACCACGGTGAGGGAGCTTCGGGATCGGCTTGGGCTGGACTCGGGTTATCTCAGTCGGCTGTTGCGGACCCTGCAGGACCGCGGGCTGGTGGCGGTCGAACCCGATCCTGGTGATCTGCGCCGGCGCCGTGTGGCCCTGACACCAAAGGGTTGGTCGACTTATCGCGGTCTAGACGATCGCTCGGAGCGGCTGGCCGAGGCGATCCTCCAACCCTTGACAGAGCGGCAGCGGGAGCGCCTGACCGCCGCGTTGGCGACCGCCGACCTGCTGGTCCGTGCCGCCACCGTCCAGCTGCGCAGCGTCGATCCTCGCTCGGCGCTGGCTACCCGGGCAGTAGACCAGTACTTCGCCGAGCTGAACCGCCGGTTCCCCGGCGGGTTCGATGCTGACGCGGCGCGTGCCGCCGACGCTGCCGCGGTAGGCGATGGAGCTGCGGTGTTCGTCGTCGCGAGCAGCGACGGCCTGCCGGTTGCTTGCGGAGGCGTCCAACCACTTACCGCCACGACCGGTGAGATCAAGCGCATGTGGGTCCATCCCGAGTGGCGGGGAGCGGGGCTCGGCTCCCGGCTGCTGCGCCACCTCGAAGCCATAGCTGTCGAGCTCGGCCACGACACTGTTCGGCTCGATACCAACGGGACCCTGACCGATGCGATCGCTTTGTATGAACGGGCCGGCTACCGTCGTATTGCGCGCTACAACGACAACCCGTACGCCCAGGTCTGGCTCGAGAAGAGCCTGACCATCGAGTTGGCGCAAGGCGCCCGGGCCAGATTGTCAGCGCCCGGCCTATCGTCCCCGACCTGATCAGATGCGTCGCTGGCTATTATGCGACGCGCGGTCGCCTACAGGCGGAGGGGCAGCTGCGTGATCCAGTACTCCGTATCAGGCGTAGGCCCCGTACCGAACCGAGCGTTGACTGCCCGCAGCCGGCCAGCGGCGACTGTCGCCGTCGTTGGAATAGCTAAGCCAGGATCAGTGATCTCGCCGAGCACAATCCCGCTGGCAAACTGAGACCCGAGGCGTGCCACTGCGACCAGGTTTTCGCGGACCGCGTACAGCGTGTGCCCATCCAACTCGAGACCATCAGCGTTGGTCAGGGCAGGCCCGCACCGCTGAGCTCCACCTCATCCGTAGCGCCGGTGGCCGGATCAACCCGGAACAACTTGCCTGTCCTGCTTGCCCCACGATAAGGACATCATCGCTGGACAAAATCCCGTTCAGGTTGAGGCCTGGAGTCGGTTCGAAGTCGCCAGTGAGAGGCAGATTCGTTGCCGTTGACGGCAGTGATCCGTCGGCGGGCAGCGAGATCACGACGAGTTCAGAAACTGTGGAATCGGTGACGTAAACCGCATCCTTGGTGATGGTGACGTCGTTGAGGGACCCGACCTCCGGACGGCACATACGCGGCAGCTCTCCGCTCGATGCGTCGTACACGCGTACGTCGCCGGCTTCGGCCAACGCGGGCCCGCCCCCCGCGAGCTGGCGGAGTGCACGTGGTCCGGCTGGGCCGATTATCCCATTGCACGGCAGCCACAGCCAACCAGCGGAGCCGTTTAACGAAATCTCTCCTACGCGCCACCCGTAGACGCGCGACATCTCATTAGCCGACCGTCGTACGGGCCGGTCCGACCCTGATTGCCCGATGAGTTGCGCTGGAGAGCTGGTTACCGCCACATGATCGGATGCGACCCATGATGCCGGTCGAGGATGGCACGCTGGGCCCGGCAGACCTTGCCCGACCGTAAGGAAGAGCCAACATGCCCAACCCCGCCGACGGAGCGCCCGCGACGCGAACCCCGCCCGAGACCGGGTACGCACCCGTCAACGGGTTGCAGATGTACTACGAGGTCCACGGCTCCGGCGGCACCCCGTTGGTC
>JBKPBV010000147.1:0-5601 GCA_046727055.1 Actinomycetota bacterium
CAAGCCCAGGTAGGAGGATCCGGACGGCGTTCCGCAGCGCAGCAGACATCGAAGGCAGTCCGGTCATACGATGGATTTGTCGAGGGTCCCACGTGTGCGCGGTGACCAGCTGGCACCGGGACCATGCCCGCAAGGCGATCCGTGCCGCCCTGACCGACCGGCCCCGCGGCAGGCCACTACCTCCGGCGCGTGGGTCGCCCACCAGGTATACACGGTCCGGAATCGGTGGAGCTGCTGCTGCAGTGCTGGGCGGTGCTGGATGGGCCGACCGGCAAACGGCTGCGCCCGGCCCTGCCCGAGCTGCTGGGGAACCTGTCGGCGCACGGCCACCTGGGAGCTGCTGCGGATCATAAGTTGTGCCTAAACTGTGCCTACAGAACTCGGCGTGACCTAAATGACCTAGTCAGAGTGGGCCCCGTGGGACTCGAACCCACAACCTACGGAATTCAAGTCGAGGCTGAGCGTCGTTCGGCATTATTGGTCATTAGTGCCCTGCGACTAGGGCGAATGAGCTTTCTCTCAAGAATTGAGAGTTCGTTAATAGCCATCGTTCGGCGTCGTTTAATGGGGGTAAAGCGGGGGCTGCCGTACCATTAAATGGTGGCGAGGCCGTCACTCGGAGTGGGCACCGCAGGCCGCGTGCGTACTTATCGGACCGACCAGGGCTGGCGGGCTCGCACGCTCTTTCGGGACTACGACGGCAAGACCAGGCACGTCGAACGCTCCGGCAAGAGCCGAGCCGGTGCCGAGCGATCACTGGCTGAGGCCATCCGTGACCGAGTTCGAGTTGGCGGGGCCGATGAGATCACTGGAGACACGCGGGTAGCGGCATTAGCAACAGCGTGGCTCGGCTTGATCGCTGAACAACATAAATCGCCAACCACGGCGTTTGCCTATCAGTACGCCACCGAGCGACACATCGTTCCGGGCCTCGGGAAACTGCACGTGCGATAACTGACAATCGGTGCCGTTCATCGTTTCCTTCGGACGGTTGCTGATCATCACGGATACGCGACGGCAAAGATGTGCCGGTCGGTCCTCAACGGTATGTGTACATACGCTGCGAGGCGCGATGCTCTTGATCGAAATCCCGTCCGTGATGTCGGGCCCATCGGCAGAGGAGGAGCCCAGGCGCCCCGTGCCCTGACCGTGGCAGAGGCGAAGCAGCTTCGAGCCCTGCTCACCTACGACGACAAAGCGATAGGCCGGGACCTCCCCGATCTTGTTTCGTTCATGCTTGGCACCGGTTGCCGCATCGGCGAAGCGGCTGGGCTCTTGTGGGAAGACGTTGATCTTGAGCACGGAACTGTGACCATTAACCGAAGCGTAGTCCGGCTTTATGGTCGAGGTCTGACCAGCAAGCCGACTAAATCCCGAGCTGGTGAGCGAACGCTGGCTCTCCCGTCGTGGTGCGTCGAGATGTTGTTGGCAAGGCCGAGAACCGATCCCGTCTTTCCTGCGATCCTCGGTGGCTGGCGAGACCCGAGCAATACGCAAGCGGATCTTCGGGAAGCGTTCCGAGGCGCGGGCTATCCGTGGGTAACGAGCCATACCTTCCGCAAGACGACGGCGACCCTCATGGATCAAGCGGGATTGTCGGCGCGCGCAGCGGCCGATCAGCTTGGCCACGCTCACCCGTCGCTGACCCAAGACGTCTATTACGGCAGGAAGATTGCAAGCACCGGGGCGGCAGCCGTGCTGGAATCGCTCGGTTGATGGCCTGGCACAACCCCGGAATTACAAACGGTATCTGAGGTCAATACAAACGGTATCTGAAGTCAATCGCCTGGGGGATCCGCAAGAACGCCCACTACCGCCTCACACCCGCCAGTGGGTTGCCTGCGGCAGCTGGAAGCGGATTCAGCTTCACCACGTCGCGTAAGACTCGCTCGGCCATGAGCCGGATAGGCACCTGATTCCCCCTTTGTCGTGTCCACCATGCCAGTGCCCACCGGGCGCATCAGTCGAAGGCGGTTCAAAGATCCTCGAGCCACCACGGAGGAGATCGTCAGGATCGGTCGTGCTCGCCAAGCCAGTCACCGTAAGTACCGCCTGCTCCTGGATCTACATGGGCTGCACGAAGCGCGACCGGAGCGGCCTGAGGTGCTCGAGGATCTCTTCCAGCATCTGATTGGCTCAGCTATCGGTCAATGCCTTGTGGACCGCTCTGGCTGATTCTTGTGCCGGGGTTACTAGCGTGGGTCGGCCTGCTGTTCCAGCCAAGCCTCGACGGCCTCTCGACGGTACCGCACGTGACGGCCCACCCGGTAGCCGACTGGGCCGTCGCCCTTGTACCGCCAGCGGTACAAGGTGTGAACGGGGATGCCCAACATTTCCGAGACATCCGTGAGCGACATCAGCTTGTCACCGGCCTGGAGTGTCATGATCATCTTCCTTTCGTGGATCGCAGTCAGGTTGCCGTTCTGGGCCCGCCGAGTGAGCGTGTCGACCCGAGCGCAGTCGCCGGGCGCTCGGGCAAGCGGCTCGGCCGGACCGCTCGACCGGTCGCGGACTGGCGACCGTAAAACACCTAAGTCGCGAAGCGACAGTGGGCGGTCGTGGAGCAACAACACGAAACGAATTCGCATGACCAGCTTGGAAGACGAAACCGGAGGCTCTCTGGCTAGGCGGTTCCTTACATGCAAAGGAAAGTGCTGACCATGGCTGGCCGTGAGTGATCGCAGTTGCGCGGGGTATTGGGCACGAATTGGGCACGCGACAAGTCCCTGTTCGAATTAGCCCTGACCGAATGAGACCCACTGCTTGCAAAGTGGCGGAGCGGGCCTCGTTGAGCGTCGTACGTGCCTGGCCATCCGCGAATAGGCGCATCCGGAAGCGTTAGGTCGCGCGTTTGTTGCTGCAGTTTCCTGCTGCAGGTCGCGGTGTCGACGGCGCAAGGGCTGGCAGCACAGTGCCCACTTTCCAAAGCCGCAAACCGAGGTCCAGACGAACCCGGAGGCCATCATTACACTCGCGAAGCGATCGGTCGAACGCCCGGGCGCCGACAATAGGGACAACTGAGACCAGATTGCGATCGGCGGTGGGCACCTAAGTAATTACGGATCGGCAGTTAGCGCGGGCGACAAGCGCACCACCGTTGCCAGGCTCGGCTTCGTCCCGAGGCACGGTCGGTGAGTCGTCGTGGTCGAGAGCTGATCGTGAACTCAGTCCGTGGAGGTGTGCCCAGCCACCCGATTGCGATCTCGGGAGCCATAGACATTGGGGGAGTTGCCACGGCACGTCCGGTTACCGGCACGTTGGAACTCTTCCCCGATGCTGGTGATGTAGCCATGCGATACCGGCTCCAGAGCAGCGAGGACAACGGTGATGCGCTCGTACTTATCGGGACGAAACGTCACACCGCCGCAACCCTGTCCGCCTCTGGCCAGACCTGACCACCTTGGACATCGAGACACGCGATACCATCGCGCGCCTCCAGATCACCCGCTCGAAACGCTGAAACTGGCCAGCTCGATCCCCGGGGACGCGTTCACCCGCGCCAAGCGTGCCGCCGCCGTGGCACGTTTTCTGATGTTCTTCACCAGAAGCGCTCTACGCGGCATGGTGCGCCCCTAGGAAGGAGGTGGGCACGAATCGGGGACTGATTGGCCGCGTATCGCCGCGCGGCCGCGGCGCTCAAGGCCTCGGAGCATTGCGAGCGCTATGAGGTCTCGCGCTGCAGCGACGACCCTACCCAGTACGTCGTTCGCATCGAGTGGGACTCGGAAAAGGGACACCTGTTGGGATTTCGCAGCAGCCCCGAGTTTCGCAGCTTCTTCGAGGCGGTCGGCCCGTTTGTACACGACCTCGATGAGATGCGCCATTACCAGGTGACGTTCGCAAGCGAGAGATGACTGGCAGCTGTTGATCTTCCCCCGTGAGTGGCTCATAACGATGAGCTATCGCTGTGACTCTGCTCTGAGGGTGGTGTGATCCGAGCGCGACGTGGCTCTGAATCCGCCTATGGAGAGCTCTTGTCATCGGCCACCTCGATGACGACCTTGCCGTGCTTGCCCGACGCGAGGCTGCGCTCGAAGGCCGCGGCTGCCTCGGCGAGCGTCAATGTCGAGTCGATCGCAACGCGAAGCTGGCCGCTCTCCACGAGTTTCGCGAGCTCGATCAGCTGCGCCCGGTTCGGTTCCACTACGAAGTACGACCCTTCCCCTGGCGGCTCCGCGGCGACCGAGACGAGGCGACCGCCCCTCGCGAGTAGCGCGGGCGCGCGCATGAGGAAGTCGCCGCCAACCGTGTCGAAGATGAGATCGACCGCTTCGAGCTCATCGTCGAACCTTCCGCTCCGGCCGTCGACAACTTCGTGCGCTCCAAGCGCACGTGCAGCCTGGAACGCATCCAGCGACGCGGTCGCGATGACGTGGGAGCCGCGCCAGCGCCCGAGCTGTGTCGCGAACTGACCGACACCGCCCACCGCCCCGTGGACGAGCACCCTCTCGCCGGCCGCGAGACGACCGTGGACGAAGAGCCCCTGCCAGGCGCTGAGCGCCGGCAGTGGGACCGCGGCGCTCTCCACGTGGCTGAGCGATGCCGGCTTCGGCGCCAGGAGCGCAGCCGTGACCGCGGCGTACTCGACCGCAACCCCGTCGCGGTCGAACGAAGTAAGCGCGTACACCTCGTCGCCGACCGAGACCTCGGCGACGTCGTCTGCGGCCGCGACCACACCGGACAGCTCATACGACGGAACCGCCGGCAGCCGATCGAGCGGCCACTCGAGCTCGCCACGCGTGATGGCCGCGGCGCGTACTTCGACGAGTACCTCGCCCGCTCCAAGCGGGGGCGTCTCGATCATCTCGTACCGAAGCCCGTCGACCCCGGGGGCGTGCAGGCGGATTGCCTTCATCGTTGGAGGAACTGTCATGTCGGCTCTATCCTCTTATTCTCTCTAGCAAGATATACTCTAGAGAGTTTCTTTCCGCTACTATACACTCTCGATGGTGGACGAGGCACAAGACCACGTGGACGAGCTTCTGGCGCAGTGGCGGAGGGAACGCCCGGACCTGGACGTCGATCCTCTCGGCGTCTACGGACGCCTCTTCCGCGTCGTCCAACTCTCCGACGACGAGCTCGCGAAAGGACTCGCCCAGTACGGGCTGCAGCAGGGCTGGTTCGACCTCCTCGCGGCGCTGCGCCGTGCCGGCGCACCCTACGAGCTAAACCCGACAAGCCTCATGCGCGCCACCCTTCTTTCCTCGAGCGGGATGACCAAGCGGCTCGACCGCATGGAGGAGGCGGGACTGATCGAGCGACGCCCCGACCCAAACGACCGCAGAGGAACGCGCGTGCGCCTCACCCGCCGCGGCAAGAACGTCATTGACCGGGCGGTGGAGACGCACGTAGGCAACGAGGAGCGCCTGCTCGGTGTCCTCACTGCGGTCGAGCGCCGCACGCTTGACCGCGTGCTGAAAAGCCTGTTGACCGAGCTCGAACGGGCCGAACCCAGGTCATGAGCGTTATCGACGTCGGCGCCGCTCACCTTCGAAGGCCGAGCCCCTCGCGCTGCAGCACCCACGCGCCCGTGGCGGGAGGCTTGGTCGAGCGAATCGCAGCGGCGCTGGTCAAATCGTGGCGATCTAGGGCTAACGAGAC
>JBKPBV010000148.1:0-16366 GCA_046727055.1 Actinomycetota bacterium
GTTGAGCGGTTGCCTCGGCGAGGGTCGCAGGACCGTTATCGACTAAGGTCGAACGAGCTGCGTCTCCTCGCTGAGTCTTGATCGAGATTACTGACGTTAGTCAGAGGAGTTTGTTGTCGTGCCCGAGGTAAAGCTCATAGCCGAACTGCGTACGGAGTTCGGCAAGGGCCCCGCCCGCCGGATCCGTCGCGCGCACAAAGTGCCCGCCGTCTTGTACGGCCACGGCACCGCCCCGATCCACATCGCCCTGCCTGGTCACGAAACTCTGCTCGCGTTGCGGACCGCCAATGCACTGCTGTCAACCGAGGTGAACGGCAGTTCCCAGCTCGCGTTGCCCAAACAGGTCCAGCGCGACCCGTTGAAACACACCATCGAACATGTTGACTTGGTCATCGTGAGGCGCGGCGAGAAGGTCACCGTTGACGTGCCTGTGCAGGTCGAGGGGGAGGCTGCTCCCGAGACGCTGGTCGTAGTCGACCACAACACCGTCCCGCTGGAGGCTGAGGCCACTCACATCCCGCAGCAGATCGTCGTTTCCGTTGAGGGCCTGCTGCCTGGTACCCAGATCCTGGCTCGCGACCTCAAGCTCCCCGAGGGTTCGTCGATCGATCTTGATCCCGAGACCTTGATCGTCAATGTCACCAACGCACCGACCGCAGAAGCCCTCGAGGCCGAGCTGGCGGAGGCAGAGGCGGAAGCAGGCATCGAGCCAACGGTTGTGGCGCCCGCCGAGCCGACCCCGGACGAGGCACTCGCCGAGTCCGAGAGCGCGTAACTGCCAGCTGCGTATGCCATGACCTCATGGCTGGTCGTCGGCCTCGGCAACCCTGGTCCCGCATTCGCAGCGCACCGGCACAATATCGGCTACCGGGTGGTCGAGGAACAGGCACATCGCATGGATGTGCGCTTCCGTGCTGCGCGCGGAATGCGCGCTGAGGTCGCTGAGGGCAGGATCGGACCGCCCGGCGATGACGCTGTGCGGTTGATCTTGGCCAAATCGCGGACGTTCATGAACGAGACCGGCTGGGCGGTCACGCGGTTGCTTGCCTACTACAAGCTCGAGCCGCCGCAACTGATCGTGGTGCATGATGAGCTGGACCTGGATCCCGGCCAGCTACGGGTGAAGTTCGGCGGCGGCGACAACGGCCACAATGGCCTCAGGTCCATCCGCACCTCCCTCGGCACGGGCGACTTCTTCCGGGTACGCATTGGCGTCGGGCGACCAAATGGCCGGCAAGATCCGGCTGATTTCCTGCTCAGCGACTTTCCTGCTGGGACGCGAGAGGCCGTTGAGGTGGAGATCAGCCGAGCAGTCGATGCTTTGCAGTCACTGGTCTTGGTTGGACTCGACAAGACTCAGAACGCCTTCAACAGCTGACTCCAAACTCAGCAAGACACCCGGACCCGCGCCCTTCCGCAGAAACGAATGTGCACGTTCGCTCCCTGCGCGTTGCATACGTTGCAATGTGTGCAGGCCGTCAGGAAAGCGTGCAGACCTAGGCACAACGGCCGTCGGCCCCGGCTACTTGTCTACTCTTAGACTCCTCGACTGTGACCCAGTATCGAGCCCACTTCGACGCCGACGTCAGCTTTGCCAACGGCGGCCGGCTGACCGCAGAGAGCTTCCGGCTCGATCTTCCAAGCCCCGATCTTTCCGACGAGCAGATCGCCCAGCTCTTCGTACGACACCTGGGCCTGGCGCTCGTCGGGAACGTGGTGCTGAAATCAGTCCAGATCATCGCGGAACCCCATAAGGGATCTCGTGGTGTTGCAGCGGCGGCGACGGCCGGACCGCGCGGTCAGCTGGTCGATCTGAGTCACACCATCTCTGCCGGCCTGGTCACTTATCCGGGCATACCGGCGCCCACCGTTCACCCGCACCTCACGCGAGAAGAATCGCGGTCCTATTACGCGGAGGGCACCGAGTTCGCCATCGATGTGATCACTCTGGCCGGAAATACCGGCACGTACCTTGACACCCCGTATCACCGTTACGCCGGTGGGGCCGATCTCGCAGATCTTGACCTGGAGACGCTGGTGGACCTGCCCATCGAGCTGTTCCGACTGACGGATGCGACACAGCGGGGGATTCCAGCTGAAGTGTTCTACGACCGCGAGGTCCACGGCACGGCCGTGCTGCTGCACACCGGCTGGGATCAGCACTTTGGCACCGCCGTTTACGCCACAGGTGCGCCGTACCTGACCGGTGATGCCGCGGCCTATCTGATCGAGGCGGGCGCCGTTCTTGTCGGCATCGACTCGATCAACATCGACGACGCTGAGACCAGCCGGGAGCGTCCGGCACATACGCAGCTGCTCGCGGCCGGGGTACATGTTGTGGAACACCTCACCAACCTGGCGGCTGTGCCGCCCCGCGGGGCCCGCTTCACTGCGGTGCCACCCAGGATCCGTGGGTTCGGGACGTTCCCGGTTCGCGCGTACGCGCGACTGCCGTGACCTCCACGCCGAAGATCGAGTGGTCGGCTGGTGCGCTCGCGACGTTAGGAGAATGACGTTGCTGCCGATGCGACCCTCACCAGCCGCCGCGCGGCGCGCAAAAAGGCTTTGGTGCCGTGCAGGGCTGAAAAGGTCAGTCCCGTAATGGACGAGCTCTTTGGCAGCCAGCGCGAGATCAAGATCCCGGGCATGAGCCTCACCGTTTGGATCGACCTGTTCCAGGAGGGCCACGGCTTCCCGATAGTCCTGACCGCGCGATCGTCTTCCCAGGTGGGCGCAACAGATCGCGTCGGCGGCTGCAATCGCAGCCAGGAGATTGGAAGTGGTCATATAGCGAAAGTTGTGGTGGCACCGCAGTATCTGGATCGTGAGCCGAAACTCTTTAGATCGGGGCGAAGGCAGCCGGTAATCTCTCTGGGTGACCCTCACGGGACTCGTTGACCTTTTCTGTACCGAACCCACCCTCATCCAGACCATCGGTGACGCACGTGCGCGGCGACTGCCCGTGCTCGACTTCACCGCACCTGCGCCGATGCGGCCGCTGATTGCTGCCGCCTTGAGCGCCTCGGCCGAACGCGGTGGTGCCGATCGCCCGGTGCTGCTGGTCAGCTCAACCTTTCGTGAGGCGGAGGAGCTGACGGCCGCGCTGCAGTCCCTGGTCGGTGCCGGGGCGGTGGCGTACTACCCGGCGTGGGAAACCTTGCCGCACGAGCGCTTGAGCCCGCGGTCCGATACGGTCGGCCGCCGGCTAGAGCTGCTGCGGCGGCTTGCGGGGAACAGTGAGCTTCCGCCGCCGCGGATCGTGGTTGCCCCGGTACGCAGCGTGCTCCAGCCACAAGTGAAGGGTCTTGGGGTGCTTAGGCCGATACGCCTTGCGGTCGGAGGCGAGATCGATCTGACCGAGCTCGCGACTGATCTGGTCGATGCCGCGTACACGCGCGTCGATCTGGTCGAGCGGCGTGGGGAATTCGCAGTACGCGGCGGCATCGTCGATGTCTTTCCGCCGACCGAAGAGCACCCGGTACGCGTCGACTTCTTCGGCGACACCATCGAGGAGATTCGCTACTTCTCCGTTGCCGATCAACGGTCCGGTGATGACGCGCTCACTGAAATCATCGCGTCTCCATGTCGCGAGCTGCTGCTGACCGATGAAGTGCGCGCCCGGGCGGCGGCACTGGCCGAACAACATCCCGAGCTGATCGAAATGCTGGACAAGATAGTCCAGGGGCATCCAGTCGATGGCATGGAGGCGCTGTCGCCCGCCCTGGTGGATGGCATGGAATTGCTGATCGATCTGCTACCGACCGACACCCACGTGGTCATCTGCGACCCCGAGCTGATACGCGGCCGCGCGATCGAGCTGGTCAAGACCAGCGAGGAATTCCTGCATGCATCCTGGGCCGCCGCGGCGGGTGGCGGCCAGGCACCAATCGACCTGGGCGCCTCGGCCTATCAGCCGCTCGCGGAGGTGCGCGGCGCTGCACTCGGCCAGGGGATGGCCTGGTGGACGCCGTCGCCGTTCAGCGCAGGTCCGGTGAACGACGCCGCGGCCGACGGCGACCGGTTCAACCCGATTCGGACCGAGGAGGGGGAGATCATCGACCTCTCGGATCACGTCAGCGAGCTCAGCGTCGAGTCTCGAGCGGTGCGCGGACAGGTCGGCGAGACCTACCGGGGCGACACGGAGGCGGCAGTAAACGAGATCACCAAGCGGGTCCGCGACGGCTGGCGGGTCCTCGTGATGGCCGAAGGTAGGGGCACCGCCGAGCGGATCGCCGAGGTGCTCAGTGAACACACCCTGCCCGTACGCAGCCTGCCTTCGCTCGACGAGCCACCGGCTGCGGGTCTCGCCTCCGTGGTCACTGGCCAGCTCAGCCATGGTTTCCTGGCTGATCAGATCCGGCTCGCAGTCTTCACCGCGGCTGATCTGTCCGGCCAACGCGCTACTGACAGGGCGAGCCGGAGAATGCCAGCGCGCCGCAGAAATCAGATCGACCCGCTCGAGCTTGTCTACGGCGACCCCGTGGTGCACGGCCAGCACGGGGTGGGCCGCTATATCGAGATGACGCAACGCACGGTGGCCGGTGCAACACGCGAGTACCTGGTGATCGAATACGCCCCGTCGAGGCGCGGCCAACCGGGCGACCGCCTCTATGTCCCGATGGACTCTCTTGATCAAGTTACCCGTTACGTCGGCGGAGAGAACCCGACGCTGGACCGGTTGGGCGGCGCAGACTGGGCCAAGCGCAAAGGGCGGGCTCGTAAAGCAGTTCGCGAGATCGCCGCCGAATTGATCAAGCTGTACGCTGCCCGGCAGGCCACCCGCGGCCACGCATTCTCGCCCGATACGACCTGGCAGCGAGAGCTGGAGGACGCGTTCGCCTACGTCGAAACACCGGACCAGCTGGGCGCGATCGAGGACGTCAAACGCGATATGGAGCAGATCGTGCCAATGGATCGGTTGATATCCGGGGACGTCGGCTACGGCAAGACCGAGATCGCGGTACGCGCCGCGTTCAAAGCGGTGCAGGACGGCAAGCAGGTGGCGATCTTGGTTCCCACCACTTTGCTGGTGCAGCAGCACTACGCGACGTTCTCCGATCGCTATGCAGGATTCCCGGTCATCGTTGCGCCGCTGAGCCGGTTCTCCTCCGACGCGCAGGCAAGGGCAACCATCGAAGGCCTCGCAGAGGGGAAGGTCGATGTCGTGGTCGGCACTCACCGGCTGCTATCGGACGAAGTCAGCTTCAAGGACTTAGGCCTGGTGGTGATTGATGAGGAGCAGCGCTTCGGTGTTGAGCACAAGGAACAGCTCAAGCGTCTCCGTACCCACGTCGACGTGCTGGCGATGTCGGCCACCCCGATCCCGCGGACCCTCGAGATGGCGGTAACTGGCATTCGTGAGATGAGCACGATCATGACTCCGCCTGAGGAGCGCCATCCGGTGCTAACGTTTGCCGGACCGTACGACGAGGCTCAGGTGACGGCGGCACTCCGGCGTGAGCTGCTTCGCGAGGGACAGGTGTTCTACGTACACAACCGGGTGCGGAGCATCGACAAGGCCGCGCGCCGGGTCGCTGAGCTGGTGCCCGAGGCGCAGGTGGTGACCGCGCACGGCCAGATGAGCGAGCAGCGCTTGGAACAGGTGATGATCGACTTCTGGGAGCGGCGGGCTGATGTGTTGGTGTGCACCACGATTGTCGAGGCAGGCTTGGACATCTCGACCGCCAACACGCTACTGATCGAACGCTCGGACTTGCTGGGACTTTCCCAGCTGCACCAGCTGCGCGGCCGGGTCGGCCGCGGGCGCGAGCGCGGTTATGCCTATTTCCTCTATCCACCTGAGAAGCCGCTGACCGAGACCGCGTACGACAGGATTTCCACCATCGCCGCACACAGTGACTTGGGTTCAGGCATGGCCATCGCCATGAAGGATCTCGAGATCCGCGGAGCAGGCAACTTGCTTGGGGGAGAGCAGTCGGGCCATATCGCCGATGTCGGCTTCGACCTCTACATCCAGCTGGTCGGTGAGGCGGTAGCGGAGTTCCGGGGCCAGGAGGCAGCACCGGAGCCCGAGGTCCGGATAGAGCTGCCCGTTGACGCTCACCTGCCCACCGACTACATCGAGTCGGAGCGGCTGCGGCTGGAGATGTACAAACGGCTTGCCGAGGTTCGCGCCGAAGCGGACGTCAAGGCGGTAGAGGCGGAGCTGCACGATCGTTACGGGTCACCACCGCTGGAGGTGCTCAATCTCATTGAGGTGGCCAGGTTCCGGTTGCTCGCCCGTTCTGCGGGGCTGACTGAGATTGTGACCCAGGGCAGATTCATTCGCTTTGCGCCGGCCCACCTCCCAGAATCACGAGTGCTGCGACTGCAGCGGCTCTACCCCGGCAGTGTGGTCAAGGACGCCGTTGGATCTGTGCTGGTGCCTCGGCCCGTGAGCCTCACCACCCCTGGGGAGCTGGCAAAAGATACTGCGTTGCTCCGCTGGGGCACGGGATTGATTGAGTCGATCATCTCCAACCTCTGAGGTGTGCGTTTCCCACCAAAAGCGGCGAAACGCTCGGGCCGCCGCGCCTCGAGGCGTGCTTTTCCCACCAAAGGCTGCAAGACGTCCACCCAGTCAAAGCACGGGACCCGGTTCACTCGCACAGATCAGACGATCCAATGGGCCTTCGGTCTGCTGTCGTAGGATCACCTGCGGTAGTCGTCTCGCTGAGGATGGTTAATGGGATTCTTCGGTCACCGTAGGTCGCGCGCCGTACGGGTTGCCGCGCTCGCCTGCATCCTCGTGGTCACCACCCTGTTAACCGCCGGCTGCGCCAAGGCAGAACCCGTCGTCGTCGCGTACGTCGGCTCGTCGAAGATCACTCAGCAGCAGCTGGACGACGCCATCGAAGGGGTGTCCACGATCTTGCAAGAGGGCCAATCGGTGGCGCGACCTGCCATCGTCAACGCCATGATCCATGGGGAGATCGCAGAGCAGCTCGCGGCCGACAACAAGATCGTGATCAGTGACGGCGAGCGCGATGCGCTGATCAAGAACAGCAACCTTGCTGGCCTGCTCGACGTGCCCAAGGGACGACCGATCGCATACGACGTCGCCGATCAGCAGATCGTGTCAGACAAGCTGGGGAGCGCTGCGTACCTGGCAGCTGTCGCGAACCAGCCAGTGACTCTCAATCCGCGCTTCGGTGTGCTGGATCCGAACCAGAAAACGATCATCACCGATGAGTCGGCGTCCCTGGCCAAGCCAATGTCCACTCCGACGCCGTAGTGCCCGCGTGCCGCTGCCCGAGATCGAGCGACTGGTCGAGGTAATGGCGCGCTTGCGCCAAGAGTGTCCTTGGGATGCTCAGCAAACCCATCGGTCGCTGGCGCAGTATCTGATCGAGGAGACCGCCGAGACAATCGAGGCGATCGAGGTCGGGGATCAAGATCATCTTCGCGAAGAGCTCGGTGACCTGATGCTTCAGGTGATCTTCCACGCCGAGATCGCGAGTGAGCAGCCCGACGGCTTCACCGTGGAGGAGGTCGCTCGGGGCATCGCAGACAAGCTCATCTCAAGGCATCCCTATGTTTTCGCCACCGCAGAGGTACCCAGTGACCTGTATTACACCTGGGAACAGCGCAAGGCGGCCGAAAAGGGCCGTACCTCCGCACTACAAGGGATTCCCGACGAGCTCTCCGCCCTGGCACGGGCGAACAAGATCATCAGCCGGGCGCGATCACGGCGCGTCGAGGTAGCGTTGCCCGACGACCCGACAACGACCGAGGACGTGGGTGCGCAGATGCTGGCGCTAGCCGCACGCGCCCAGGCGGCCGGAATTGACCCCGAGCAGGCGCTTCGCGACGCCGTACGCGCCTTGGAGGCAGATGTTCGAAGAGCAGAGTCGGCGCGTAACGATCTGGAACTCACAGATCACGATCCAGGACCCTAAAATCGGGGCGCACTATTCTGTGGGCATGTCCGAGCCACCGACCGAGCGGCCGGCCCCCGAGGCGCATCCGCCGCAAGCGCATCCGCCGCAAGCGCATCCGCCTCAGAACTACCCTCCGCATAACTATCCCCCTCAGAACTACCCACCGCAGCACTATCCACCGCAAAGCCCGCCCCAGACTTACCAGCAAAATCCGACACCGCCCTATCCCATCCAGCCGCAGTATCGGCCAGCCCCACGCAGGCCGAGCGAGGAATTGCGGCGTGATGCCGAGGCAGCGTTGGCTGCGCGGATGGAACTCGGGTCTGAATACACCGAGTACGTCGCTGCGGGCTTGGCCGAACGGGTGGAGGATCTCGCCGCCGCACGCGCCGCAGAGCTGCGGCACGAGGCCGAGCTGGCCAACAGCGAGCAGGCGGCTGAGCAGAGCGGCCGGAAGCGGCAGTTCGCGCTCGCGATCGTCTCCCTGGTGATGGGTATCCCGATCACTGGCATCACTGCCTCTGAAGTCGACCCAGCCCTTATTGGGGTGGCCGTCTCGTGGGCGGGCATTGTCGGGGTGAACTGGATCCACGCCAGGGCCCTTCGCAAGCGAAAGTAACCCAGCCGCCGAGCAAAACGCCGCTGCCCGGTGGAATCAGGGATTCGCGCGTGCGGCGCCACCATCTGATCCCGGACCCGCCGATAGGCTAAGGCCACTATCGGTTTCTTCTGCCCTGGTCAGCGAAGTTGGCAATTCCGGGGAGCATCGGAAAGGCGGCACTCGTGGCGAGCATTGAATTCATTGGTGCGCGAGAAATCCTCGATTCCCGTGGCAACCCGACAGTCGAGGTCGAGGTGATTCTCGACGACGGCTCCGAGGGCAGGGCCGCTGTCCCCTCAGGTGCGTCAACCGGCGCCTTCGAGGCTGTCGAGCTGCGTGATGGTGAGGCTCGGTATGGAGGCAAGGGCGTCAGCAAGGCCGTGCTCGGCGTCATTGATCAACTCGGGCCCGAACTCATCGGTTACGAAGCCAGCGAACAGCGACTGGTCGACCAAGCAATGCTGGATCTTGACGGTACCGATAACAAGTCCAAGATCGGCGCCAACGCAATCTTGGGTGTCTCACTCGCTGTTGCGCACGCGGCTGCCCACTCGGCAGACCTGCCGCTCTACCGCTACATCGGTGGACCCAACGCCCACCTGCTTCCGGTGCCGATGATGAACATCGTCAATGGCGGGGCTCATGCCGACTCTGACGTCGACGTGCAGGAGTTCATGATCGCTCCGGTCGGCGCAGCGACATTCCGCGACGCCTTGGAGATGGGAGCGACCGTCTACCAATCGCTCAAGTCGGTCCTGAAGAAGCAGGGCCTGGCGACCGGCCTCGGAGACGAAGGCGGCTTCGCGCCGAACCTGCCAGCCAATGTCGCTGCCCTCGAGTTGATCTCCACTGCAGTGCAGTCCGCGGGCCTCAACCTGGGCAGCGACGTCGCGCTCGCGCTAGACGTGGCAAGCACCGAGTTCTTTGACAACGGCAGCTACAACTTCGAGGGCAAGATGCTGTCGGCCGACGAGATGACCGGGATCTACGAGCAGTGGATCAACGACTTCCCGATCGTCTCGATCGAGGACCCTTTGGCCGAGGACGACTGGGCCAGCTGGAGCGCGCTCGTCGCCAAAATCGGCGACAAGACCCAGGTGGTGGGCGACGACCTGTTCGTCACCAACGTGTCCCGGCTGCAGCGCGGCATCGACGAGAAAGCGGCCAGCGCCCTGCTGGTAAAGGTCAACCAGATTGGCTCGCTGACCGAGACCTTGGACGCGGTCGAGCTTGCCCACCGTGCCGGCTTCCGTTGCATGATGAGCCACCGTTCCGGCGAGACAGAAGACACCACGATCGCCGATCTTGCCGTTGCTACCAACTGCGGCCAGATCAAGTCCGGCGCTCCGGCACGCACCGACCGGGTGGCCAAGTACAACCAGCTGTTACGGATCGAAGAGGATCTCGACGATGCCGCCCGTTACGCCGGTGCAGCGGCCTTTCCAAGGTTCAAGGCCGGATAGGTGCCATCCGGTCGGCGACCGACAGCCCGCCCAGCCGCAGGTCCTGGGCGGGGAAAGCCGCGGGTGCCTACACAGCCACGCAAGCCGTCCTCGGCGAACCGCAGGCCCAGAGCCGACGCCGCGGCACGAGAGGAATCACCGGCTCCAGTACGGCGCCGCGGATCCAGCCTGACGGTACGCGCCATCGCGCTCGTGGTGGTGCTGTTGATCTTGACCATCTCGTACGCCACGTCGTTGCGGATCTACTTCTCCCAGGCCCACGAGATCTCAGCGACCAGGGCCGAGATTGCCGAGCGAGAGCAGCGAATCGGTCATCTTCAAGATGAGTTGGCCCGATGGGGTGATGAAGCGTACGTGAGAACCCAGACCAGAGAGCGGCTGGGTTGGGTGGTGCCGGGGGAGACCGGCTACGTCGTTGTGGATGCTGATGGTAGGCCGCTCGGCGGAGGGGCCAAGATCAACGCCGAGGTCGCGCCGGAGGAGCAACAGCAGGATGCATGGTGGTCCAAGCTTTGGGGCTCGGTAAAGGCTGCGGATCGGCCGGCGCCGGCCAAGACCCCGGTCAAGGAGAAGACAATTACGGTCAAGACCAAGCCGAACTGATCAAGCCTGGGCTGCCAGCAAGGCGTCGACGGAGGCGGCCGTGGGCAGGCTTTGGCTCGCCCCCTGGACGGTGACCGCCAACGCACCGGCCGCTAGGCCCCGTCGCAGCGCAATCGAAAGGGACGCGCCATTGGCCAGGCTCGCACCCAGGGCACCAGCGAACGCATCGCCGGCTGCCGTTGTGTCTACGGGCGTCACCGTGAGAGCCGGATACTCCTGCGCCCCCTCGCGCCCCATCACGAGCACACCATGTTCCCCCCGGGTGATCGCCGCGATGGTGACGCCACGGTCGAGGAACCATCGTGCGGCGCGCACGGCCGAGTGGTGGGAGGTGACTGCGATCCCGGTCAGCACCTCCGCTTCGAGCTCGTTAGGAGTGACCAGTGAGACTCCCCGCCAAACCGCCGGAGGCATGAGCTGCGCCGGTGCCGGATCCAGCACCAGCTGGAGCTCGTAAGCCCGACAGACTTTTGCGACCCGCACCACAACCGGCAGCGGTATCTCCAGCTGAACCAGTACAACGGAGACCCGATCACGCAGTTCCAAAAGGGCGGCCTCGGCGTCGTCCGGGCTTAGTTGGTAGTTGGCGTTCGGAACGATCACGATGTTGTTCTGGCCGGAGGCAGCCTCGACCCGGATATGGGCGATGCCCGTCGGACCGTCCGTGACGCGTACGCCGCTGATATCGACACCCTCCCCTGCCAGCGCCTCGAGTGCAGTCATGCGGAAGAGATCGTCGCCGACAGCCCCGATCATGTAAGTGGCGGCACCAGCACGCGCGGCTGCGACTGCCTGATTCGCGCCTTTTCCGCCTAGCATCAGGGAAAAATCGGTGCCGATCACCGTCTCGCCCGGCCGCGGCATCGGCGAGCTGAAGGCCGTCAGGTCAACGTTGATGCTGCCCACCACCGCGACACCAGTGCGGCCCTCCATGCCCGCCTAGCCTAATCTTTGTGTGCTGCTGGCGCATCGCGCTCTGTTTGACCCCGCCGACGTCGTCGTCGCTCGCCGACGAAAGAGCATGTTGGCTCACTCCTAATGACATTGCTCGCTCTGCTCGCTGAGGTTGGCGCTCGGTCGCCGCTGCCTTCCTCACTCGCTCGCAGACGACGAACATGTCTGCTCGCTCCCTCGTCCAGGACAGCGGCGCGCCAGCCTGGCTCACAGCGGCGGCGTACGAAACGCAACGCTCGCAGCACGGGCTGGCTGAGAGGATGACGGTGTGCTGGAGCCCATGACGTCAGCTGATGAGGCAGCTGTCACCGCGCAGCTACAGCGACCGCCACGCGGCGTGGTGGGTGTCGGGTACCGCTGCCCGTGCGGCAAGCCGGCTGTCGTGATAACCCGGCCCCGGCTGCCCGACGGCACACCGTTCCCGACGACGTATTACCTCACCTGCCCGCGGGCAGTCGCCGCGTGCTCGTCTCTGGAGTCGCAGGGCTTGATGGCCGAGATGAACCAACAGCTGAGGCGTGATCATGACCTTGCCGTGGCGTATCGCCGGGCCCACGAGCGATACCTCGCCGCTCGGGAAAAGATCGATTCAGTGCCTGAGCTCGCGGGTATCAGCGCCGGAGGGATGCCGGATCGGGTGAAATGCCTGCATGCGCTGGTGGCTCACTCGCTGGCCACCGGCGTAGGAGTCAACCCACTCGGTGATGAGGCGGTGCGGGCACTGGGTGCGTTCTGGGTTCGGCCGTGCCTGGAGGATGCCTGATGACGAGAGTCGCTGCCATCGACTGCGGGACCAATTCGATCCGGCTACTGATCGCCGAACCAGATGGTTCGGGTGGTCTGACAGATTTGGAGCGGCGGCTGGAGATCGTACGGCTCGGCCAAGGTGTCGATGCCAGTGGTGTGTTCCAGGCCGACGCTTTGCGGCGTACGTTTGCAGCGGTCGATGAGTACGCAGAATTGATCAATAAGGCTGAGGTGCCTGTTGAGAACGTGCACTTCGTGGCAACTTCAGCCACTCGCGATGTCAAGAACCGCGAGACCTTCTTCGCAGGCATCCAAGAGCGGCTCGGGGTGCTGCCCGATGTCATCAGCGGTGAGACTGAGGCGCATCTTTCCTTCACCGGAGCACTGAGCCGAGCTACCCCGGCGGGAGAGCCGGTCCTGGTTATGGACATCGGAGGCGGTTCCACGGAATTGATCACTGGCAGCGCCGACGGTCACGTGCAAAGCGCGATCTCACTCGATATCGGGTCGGTCCGGGTCACCGAGCGGTTCTTGATACAGAATCCGGTCGCCGATCATGATCTTGAGCGGGCCGCCGTGTACGTCGATGATCTGCTGTCGCGAATCGGTGTGGATTTCACTTCGATCGGCACCTGGATCGGGGTCGCCGGCACCGCGACGACACTAGCGGGTGTCTACCTGGAGTTGGACCGTTATGACCGTGAGCGGGTGCACGGTGCGAGCATCCCCTCGCCCGCGATCGAGGAGCTCCTCCACCGATTGGCTGGGATGACCGTTGACGAGATCCGGGCACTGCCGTCGATGCATCCCCGCCGCGCCGATGTGATCACCGGGGGAGCGCTGATCGTATCCCGCATCGCAGCGCGCCTGACCGTTGCGGACATGATCGTCAGCGAGTCGGACATTCTCGATGGGATTGCCCTGCAACTCATTGAGCGGTGACACAATGCCGCGATGACCTCTCTTGCCATCACGGTCGTCGGCCACGACCGGCCTGGCATCATCGCACAGGCAGCCGACGTGTTGTCGCGATGTGGCATGAACCTCGAGGACTCCTCGATGACGCTCTTGCGCGGGCACTTTGCGATGACCCTGATCTGTGCGGGCGAGGCCGGCGCGGCGCAGGTCGAGGCTGCGCTGCAACCCTTGGTGAACGGCTCGCTGGACGTCACCGTCCGCGAGGTACCCGAGGAGCCAGACCTGCCGCCGCTGGGATCCACCTACTTAGTGACCGTCCATGGCGCGGATCGGCTGGGGATCGTCGCGCGGCTGGCCGGTGTGATCGCGGAGGCAGGCGGCAATATCACCGACCTCACAACCCGCCTGTCTGGAACGCTTTATGTGTTGCTTGCCGAAGTCGACCTACCCCGATCGAGTGATGTCGAGGCCCTCCAGGGGCGACTCGCAGAGGTGTCGGCCGAATTGGGCGTGGACACCACGATGCGACTGCTCGAGAACGACCAATTGTGAGCCTGACGCTGCCGACATTGCCGAATGGCCGGGTGTTGGAGGTGGTCCGTGCCCCAAACAATGTGTTGTCACTCTCTTGTTCCCTGGTCGATCCCGCCGATCCCTCGGTGGTACAGCTCTGTGCCGATTTGGTTGCGACCATGCGCGTTTCACCGGGTTGTGTGGGGCTCGCCGCACCTCAAGTCGGAGTGGCGGCGCAGGCATTCTGTGTCGAGGTCTCGGGCCATCCGAAGGCGCGCGCCCGCCACGGTTTGATCGTGCTGGTGAACGCCGAGATCGTGGATGCCAGCCGCAACGAGAAAGGTCGGGAAGGTTGCCTGTCGGTGCCTGATCTCACTGGTGACGTGAAGCGGGCTACCAAGATCACCGTGGCTGGCCAGCTGCCACTGATCGGCGAGCGAGCGCTGATCACCACCGACGCCTTCGAGGCGCGCGCTCTGCAGCACGAGATCGATCACTGCAACGGCGTACTCTTCCTGGACCGTGTGACCGGCGCGCACGCGCTGCACGCCCGGAAGGTCTATCTCGACCCGGGGTAGGGTCGAGCATCGATGAACGGTCCGGCACGCCCCCGGCGAGCTCTCCTAGCGGGCTTGGGAAGGGCGTTGTTGCTCACTCTGCTCGCCGCATTGGCTGCGGTGCCACTCGCGGCGGTCTGGGGGATCAGCCATGCCCGGGTAGATGACTACCTCGGGCCACATCGGGTGAGCTTCGCCAGCAACTTCCGGGGTGAGGTCGAGCTCAATCTTGGACCGATCGGCAACGCCTACTTTGCCAGCCCGGTACGCCCGATTGGGCTCAGCCTCACTGTGGGCGGCGTCGGGTCGGCGTCTGAGAATCCGGACTCGCTGTTCTCAGAGCAGACGTTGCTTGCGTACACCAGCCTGTACACCGAGCCGGGGGAGGCGCTCTCCGGGATCGTCGAGGGTCTTGTGCAGGACGCAGTACGGCAAGGGCTCAAGGCGGAGGCTGTCTTGCTGCTGGGCGTAGCTATTTGGCGGCTCCGTCGCCAGCTGGTGGCTCCCTGGATCGTGACAACGCTAACCAGGCGGCGCGCCGCTGCCGCCTACGTTGTCGTTGTCGCGCTCGTTGTCGGCTCCATCCTGGTACCTCCGAAACCGACGGAACTCCGCTATCCCGTGTCCATTGCCGAGGGCACTCGGTTCTCGTCGCTCACGGTGGACAGCCTGCTGCTGGCAGACATGTTGGATCGCGGGATCAAGGGCATCAGGTTGCTCAGCGCACGTCAGCAACGTGCGGTGAAGACCTACCTCGACTCGGCTGCCGGGAGTCTGTCGACGCAGCTCGACGATCTGCCGAAACCAGGTCCGGACGAAACGATGCTTCTCGGTTTCAGCGACCTGCACTGCAACCAGGCCATGGCCGAGCTGATCTCTCGGCTGGCCCATGCGACCCAACCGTCCATTGTGTTGAGCTCGGGTGACGACACGGTCAATGGGACTGCGACAGAGCGTGGCTGCATTCGCCGAGAAGCAGCCATTCCAGACGGGGTGCCTTTCGTGGTGGCAACCGGAAACCACGACTCCGACGTCACAGAGGCCCAGATGAGAAGTGTCGGCATGACCGTGCTTGACGGCCAAGTCATCGAGGCGGCCGGGGTGAATGTGCTCGGCGACGACGACCCGGAGCACAACATCCCCTTCAGCGTCGACCGCGTCAAGGACCGGCCCGAAAGCGAAGAAGAGATGGCGCAACGGCTTGTCGATATCGCCCGGAATAAGCACACCGACGTGTTGTTGGTGCATCAGCCTGCCGCCGCACGGGTGATCATGGACGCACCGAATCTTCCGGTCCCGCTCGTGCTCTGGGGCCACTATCATGCCCAGTCCGGTCCGACGGTGATCATGCATGACGACGGCTCTTGGACAGTCGGTATGCAAGAGGGCACCGCAGGCGGGGTTCACGAGCCTATGATCACCTCCTTCAGCACACCGTTCTCACCACCATTGATCAGTGCCGATGTGTACTTCTACTTCCGCGACAATTCCACAGGCTTGATCAAAGGGGTCCAGCCGGTGCACTTCAGGCCGGATGCGGAGGTTGTGATCGAGGACCGTATCGCGACCGGCGATCTCACCAAACTGACGCTGGAAACCCGGATCAAGCTGGGTGGTGCCTCGGCGACGCCCACTGTGGAGGCATCTCGCTGACCAACGGCCGCGGCTAGGATCGCACCGGCCGTTGTGTAGCTGGCCCCCGTAGCCCAAATGGCAGAGGCAGGCGGCTTAAACCCGCTCCAGCATGGGTTCGAATCCCATCGGGGGCACGGTGTTTGATTGCTCGCTCCGCTCGCGCGGATCGCGCTCTGGAATCCGCCGTCTTCGTCGTCCCTCGCGGACGGAAGAGCGTGTCCGCTCGCTTCTCCACACCACGGCGGCGCGCGATCCGCCGTCTTCCTCGTCCCTCGCGGACGGAAGAGCGTGTCCGCTCGCTTCTCCTCACTACGGCGGCGCGCGATCGGGGGTTTGATTGCTCTCTCCGCTCGCGCGGATCGCGCTCTGGAATCCGCCGTCTTCGTCGTCCCTCGCGGACGGAAGAGCGAGTCCGCTCGCTTCACCACACCACGGCGCCGCGCGATCCGCCGTCTTAATCGACCAAAGCGGACCCAAGAGCGTGTCCGCTCGATT
>JBKPBV010000149.1:0-11262 GCA_046727055.1 Actinomycetota bacterium
GGTGCAAAGGCCAGGAAGCTCCCGAAGGGTATTGTCGACCAGGCGATCAGGTACGAGAGGGCGAAGAAGATCATCAGCTCATAGCGGCGTACGAAACCTCGAAACCCATTCGACCCAGTCGTAGGTGCGCTACGACTTTGATTAACGGCAGGGCCTCCCTCGGAGTTGTTTGCTGGAGCCCGATCACTCGGATCGTTCTGCAGAATGCGAGTCTTCATGTCAGCTCCTTTTGGCGGTTCGTACGTTCCACAAACTTCCACTGGTCACCGAATGACGACATGCAGCGCACCTGTGATCCAGTGGGCGGTTTTCTGGTGAATTGAGGCCCGGTCCTGTCATCAGGCTGGCCGACAGCCTTATCGTTGAGGCAGGACCCGCCGCTGGTGCAGAAGTGTTCACGCGGTCCGGCGGTCTCACAGAACATGCCTCGACGACCTGCAGGCACTCCCCCACCCTGCAGGCGAGGAGAGGTTCGGATGGCTGCAGTTCTCCCGCTATTGCCCGAACGGCACCGTGCGGCTCCTCAGCCAGCCGTGCTATGGGCACTCGGAGTCGCTGCCGTGGCATGTTGCGCCGGCACCGTCGCTCTGGGATCGCTCAACGATGAGCTCTTCCAGCCGGCGCTTCGTGTCCTGCTAGTCAGCTGGGTCACTCTCCCGTTCATATTTGCCGGGATTGTGGCGTGGCGAAGGCGGCCCGACAGCGCCTTCGGGCCCTTGATGATCTTGGCGGGGTTCGTGACCCAGCTCTCAATCCTGCAGTGGGCGAGCCAGCCATTCCTGAATACGGTCGGACAGCTTTCCGACCTGCTGGTAGCGGCGGTCTGGTTGCACGTGTTCCTCGCCTACCCCACGGGTCGACTGGCTGGCCGGGCCGAGGGAGCAGTGGTGATCATCGGATACGTCGCCGCATTAGGACTCCAGGTCGTGATCTTGATGCTGGGCGGCTTCGACGATCGCCACCTGCTGACAGTGATCAAGCGACAAACAGCTGCGGAAGCGGCGCAGAACGTGCAGCTCCTCACGCTCAGTGCGCTCGCGCTCATTGGCGTGGTGCTGCTCTGGCGGCGGTGGCGGTCATTGCCACCGTGGCAGCGACGGCTACCTACCCAGATCGTGATCCACTGCTTCAGCCTGTCACTGGTCATGCTGGCCGCCCTGCTGACGGCTGGCGCGTTCCAGCTTCCAGGCTTCGAGATTCTTCGGTTGGCCACCTTCGCAGTGGCTGGGCTGGCGCCGCTGGCCTTCCTTGCGGGACTACTCGATGCACGCCTCGCCAAGGCGGGTGTTGGTGAACTTCTGGTCCAGCTGCGAGCCAACCCAGCACCAGACCTAAGAGAGCTGCTGGCCCAGGCGCTGCGCGATCCCACATTGACCCTGATCTACTGGCTGCCCCAGTACGGCAGCTGGGCCGATCAGGACGGCAATCCAGCGACGCTTCCTGAACCGGACAGTGGTCGCGGAACGACCCTCGTGAAGCAGGAAGGTAAGCAGATCGCCGCGTTGGTCTACGACGCCACGCTCGTCGAAGAGCCAGAGCTGGTCGAGGCGGTCAGTGCAGCCGCCGGCATCGCTTTGGAGAATGGCCGGCTCGAGGCTGAGCTGCGGGCGCGGCTGCAAGAACTCCACGGGTCGCGCACCCGCGTGGTCGAAGCCCAGCAGAAAGAGCGTCGCAGCCTCGAACGTAACCTCCACGACGGTGCACAGCAGCGTCTAGTAGCCCTCGCCCTGGAACTCGGCCTGCTCGCTGAGAAGGCGAACAGCGACCCCGCTACTCAGACCCAGCTGAAACGAGCTCGTAGCGAAGTGGCGAAATCGCTCGACGAGCTGCGAGACGTGGCCCGCGGCCTGCATCCTGCGGTTGTCAGCGGCCATGGGCTCGCGGTTGCGTTGGAGTCGCTGACGACCGCCAGGCCAATCGAGGTGAAGCTCAAGACTGACGGACTGCCACGGCTGCCGGAGCAGCTCGAAGTGGCCGCCTACTACGTCGTCTCAGAGAGTTTGACGAATGCGGCAAAACACGCGCATGCCAACCATGTTTCAGTAACGGTAGGAGTCACCGACGACACGTTGATCGTGGAAATCGTCGATGACGGCATCGGCGGTGCAGACTCCGAACGCGGCACAGGGCTGCGAGGGCTGGCCGATCGCGTCGAGGCCCTCAACGGCCGGTTACAAGTCTGGAGCGCCGCCGGGAAGGGCACGCGAGTACGAGCGGAATTGCCGTGCGGGTAGCAATCGCCGAAGACAGCGTGCTGCTCCGCGAGGGCGTCGTTCGGCTGCTCGCCGACGGTGGCATCGATGTGACGGCTAGCTGCGGCACAGCGGATGAGTTGCTGGTGCGCGTGGCCGAGGACCCGCCGGACGCGGTCGTCGTCGACATCCGGTTGCCCCCAACCCAAACCGACGAGGGGATGCAGGCCGCGCTGACCATTCGGCAGAAATATCCAGATGTCGGGGTCCTCGTTCTTTCCCAGTACGTCGAGGTCGGGCTGGCGATGCGGCTACTGGCCGACTCGGCTGAAGGAGTCGGCTATTTGCTGAAGGATCGGGTGAGCGAAGTGAAGGAATTCATCGCAGCGCTCCGCCGCGTCGCCGATGGAGGTTCCGCACTGGATCCCACCATCGTCTCGACCATGCTCAAGCGGCATCGCAGCTCCGACTCATTGGATTCCCTGACACCGCGGGAACGTGAGGTGTTGGAGCTGATGGCCACTGGAGCCTCCAACGCGGGCATTGCCGAGTCGATGGTGATCACGCAGCGGGCAGCCGAGAAATACGTCTCGACGATCTTCACCAAGCTCGGCATTCCGGCTTCCGGAAGCGAGTCGCGGCGGGTACTGGCCGTACTGCTCTTTCTCAGATCCTGATATCTCAAACGGTGTGAGGTGGTGCAGATGCTCCACCACTATGTGATGTAGTATGTGGTGCATGTCGAAGCGGCTGTCGTTGAGTTTGGAAAGCGAGGACGAGGCCATGCTGGCGGGCTTCATGCGAGAAGACTCACCTGATCGAGGGGTGCTGATCAACTGGATCGCGCTACATGGGATGACCCCGGAGCAGATTCGCTCTGAGGCCGCGGTGTTGCGGGTCCTGCTGCGAGTTGGCGCTGAGCGATTGCACGAGCAGGCGCTCGATGAAGGCTATGCCCAGCTGGCTTCTGAACTCGACACGACTAGACAGGCAGAAATCAATGAGGCTCGCAGGCGCTATGTCCGCCGCTCGGAGGCAACCTCCATCGAATGACGCCACCAATGCGGGGGCAGGTGTTCCGCGTCGATCTGGGATTTGGGCCCAAGCCATGGCTCGTCGTCAGCAACAACCAACGAAACCGTAATCTTCAGACCATTATTGCGGCCAGAATTACGACTACGCGGAAGCACGCGGAACTGCCGACGATCGTCGAGCTGGCCAGTGATGATCCGCTAGTGGGGTTCGTCCTATGCGACGATCTCGTGCAGCTCTATCACGATGAGCTTTACCATCTGGATGGCGCTCTCTCAGTCAAGACGATGATGCGGGTGTCCAACGCGCTAAGAATTGCTCTCCCCTAGTGCCACTGGCGCCTTCGCCATCGGCACTGCTAACCGCCGCGAATGGTCATAGCTCAGCGGGCACTCCGCTTCAGCTACCTGGACTGAGCCACAGCTGGCAGATGAGGCGTCCAAGCAAGTGACGCGGAGTTGCAACGGTCCTTGCCCTCAAGGCAACTCTGCTCATGCATCGAGTTGACAAGACAGTTTTGCGAGATTACTGTACTTAGTACGACTTACTTAGTACGAATCGAGGAGCTCTGATGTCGAACCGGAGAACTGGCCGGATCGTAGGCGTACTTTTTCTCGCCGCTTTCGTCTGCTACGGCGTCGGCAGCGCCCTCGCCGACCGTCCCGTCGGCCCGGCGCTGATGCTGCTCAACTCTGTCGTTGTGGCGACGATCGGGGTTCTGGTGTTTCGGGTGCTCCGCCGTCCTCACCCTGGAACCTCGACGACCTATCTGGTCGCCCGAGCTCTGGAGGCTGTTCTCCTCGCGGTCGGGGTCGTCCTCTTGGTCTGGATGGGGTCGGTTGAGGGCAACAACGTCACCTACCAGATCGCCATGCTCACCCTCGGTGTCGGCAGCGTGCCGTTCTGTCGCGCCCTGCAGCGAGACCAATTGGTGTCGCGTTGGCTGGCCGTCTGGGGCATCGTGGGGTACGCCGCGCTTGCGGTGGGCGCGTTGCTGGAATTGGTAGGCCTGCCTGTCGGTCTCCTGCTCGCCATTCCCGGGGGGCTCTTCGAGGTCGCGCTCGGCTTGACCTTGATGACCCGCGGCTTCCCGGAACCGGTCGCTACACCGCGGGCGACTCGGCTGAGTGAAGCCAATGATCAGCTGGGTGTCAGCGCATGAAAACGCTCACCAGCACCGGGCAGACGTCAATGCGCCGAGCAGCCTTGATTGCGGGCGTGGGTCTGCTGCTGATGTCCATACTCGCCGGTCTGGCCACCTTCGGCGTTCTGGAGCGGCTGGTGACAGAGGGCAACGCGTCTAGCACCACCAGCCAGATCCTCGGCGCCTTTGGCCCGTTCCGGCTTGCGATCCTCGCCTTATTCCTAGTCGCCCTCCTCGACCTGGTCGTCGCCTGGGCGCTGTGGATCTTTTTTGACCCGGTGCACCACGTCGTGGCAACACTCGCCGCCGGTTGCCGCGGGATCTACGCTGCGATCTTTGCGGTTGCGATCTCACATCTCCTCGCGGCCGCCCGTCTGCTCGGCGATCGACAACCCGACGGGCTGGCCGATCGCCAGCTGCATCTCGAAGTCCTGGGCGAGGTCGAGCGGTTCTACGACATCTGGAGCCTCGGCCTGGGCTTGTTCGGGTTCCACCTACTGCTCATCGGCTGGCTGGCCTTCACCTCCAGCATCGTCCCGCGGGTAGTCGGTGTTCTGGTCGCGATCGCTGGCGCTGGCTATCTCATCGACAGCCTCGGCGGCCTGCTTCACGCGCGATACACCATCGAGCTTGCCTCTGTCACCTTCGTCGGCGAGGTCGTGTTGATGGTATGGCTGCTGGTGTTCGCCTCGCGCAAGCCACCCGATGCACGCGCCGGATCGGATGATCATCGGCCCGCGGACTTCAGTCATCCGACGACGAACCGTAGTAGCGGCCCAGAAGTCGATCTTGAAGTCACAGAAAGTTTCCGCCCTCGATCCTGGCGCTGATGTCGCCAACCAGCCGTACCACGAACCGTTCAGGTGGCCGCGAACTACGCCCAGCTTTATTCGTGGGCTGGGCTGTCGCGGGCGTCCGCCTTCGCAGTCGCCCTAGCAGGGGTTCCCCAGCACAGATTTCACCGTCTGCTCACCAGCGCCTGCCTGGACTACGCACCGCAGGTGCACACCTATCAGGAGATGCAGCAGCGACTCGAGCTTGGTCGCCAGCTTGCTCCTCACCTGCAGGGTGTATCAGAAACTTGGCTGGCGCGTTGTGCATCGACCGGCCGGTGCGACCAGTCAACCCGCCAAAAGCGCTCAACGTCCGCGGAGATCCGACGCTGATCATTCACGCCGCACACGATCCATCGGTTCATTACTCCTGAGCTCATGGCCTAGCTGTGCAGATCGTCGGCAGCGCCCTGCTCACGCGCACAGGCGACGGTCATACTTCGATCTACACCTCAGACTGCGCCAAGTCCGGCGTGGATACGTTCTTGATCGAGCGACGCAGCGAGGCGAACCGCATCTGCGAGGGTTAGAGCCCGCCACTTTAGGAGTGGACCATTAAACAATGACCTCGCCTCACGAGACGCTCGCATCACCGCAGCCGCGGCGCCGAAACCGCTGGGTCCTGTGGACCGTACGTGTCCTGCTCGGGCTATTGGCGTTGATCGTCCTCCTGGCGGCCAGTGGCGCGACCTACGAGGCGATCATGGCGGTTGGCGATACGAAACGCTATCCACCTCCCGGACAGCTGGTGGATGTTGGCGGCCACCGCTTGCACGTGCACTGCGTCGGACAGGGCAGCCCGACCGTCGTGCTCGATGCCGGGTTAGGCGCGTTCTCCCTCGATTGGGGTGCAGTCCAGCCCGAGATCGCCACGACAACCCGCGTCTGCGCGTACGACCGGGCTGGCCTCGGCTGGAGCGAGCCTGGCCCGCGGCCGCGAAGCCCGCAGCAGTTTGCCGACGAGTTGCACACGCTGCTGACAAACGCTGGCATCCAGGGTCCGTATGTGCTTGTCACGCACTCAATCTCGGGTAAGACGGCACGACTCTTCGCCAGCCAGCACCCGAACCAGGCTGCGGGGATGGTGCTCATCGACGCGCGACACGAGTCCGTCGACGATCACTTAACACCCGAGCAGGTCGCGGCCGAGGACGCCCAGCAGCAGCAGTTCCAGGACATGATCAAGTGGATGGCAAGGTTTGGGCTGGTGCGCCTGCTGTGGGCGCCGGCATGGCCGAGCATGCTGCCGGGGAGCGAGAACCTCTCGCCGGAGAGCCGGACCACAATCGGCGTCCTGCAGAAACGCCCGCAGCAGATCGAGAGCGCTCTGGCTGAGGGTCAAGGCCGCATGGAGAGCAACTCTCTGCTTCGAGCGGCGGCGCCGCTTGGCGACAAACCACTCGTCGTCCTGGCGTCGGCCCGGAACATCGATAACTTGCCATTCTGGAAGGAGGCACAGCAGACCATGGCACGGCTGTCATCTAACAGCCGTTTGATAGTGGTCCCGAGCGGCCACGCTATTCACTTCGAGCAACCGGCACAGGTAGTGGAGAGCATCCGCCACGTCGTCGACGCCGCACGTACCGGTCAGCCGTTGCAGTCGTAGCTCTCCTGTAGGGGCGGTCTCACTCTTTATCTTCCTGGCGGCCTGACGGCTGTGACGACCAGTAATAGCGATTCAAAAAGTCGATCTTGAATTCGGAGAATGTTCCCGCCTCGATGCTGGCGCGGATGTCGTCAACGAGTCGTACCACGAACCGCTCGTTGTGGATCGTACAGAGCGTCGAGGCGAGCATCTCGCGGGCCTTGAACAGATGATGCAGGTACGCGCGGGTGTAGTGAATGCAGGTATAGCAGTCGCAGTCCTCGTCGATCGGTGAGAAACTCCGCCGGCAAGCGGCGGAGATCACATTGAACCTGCCATGGACGGTATAGACAGCGGCGTTGCGTGCGACGCGCGATGGGGAGACGCAATCGAAGGTGTCGACACCGTTTTCGATCGCGGTGAAAACATCATCGGGTTCGGAGATGCCCAACAGATGACGAGGCTTGTCGTCAGGCAGCTCCTCGCAGACCCAGCGCACAATCGTTCCCAGGTTGTGCTTCTCCAGCGCTCCCCCGATGCCGTAGCCGTCGAACTCTGACCCGTCGATGATCAACGACACAAGATCACGAGCCGCCTGGCGGCGCAGATCCTCATACTGCGCCCCCTGGACCACGGCGAACAATGCCTGGTACGGCCGGGTTTTCCGTTCTCTGGTCAGGAGTAGATGTTCGGCAAGACAGCGGGCGGCCCACAGTTGAGTCCTAGCAACTGACTGCTCTTGGTAGTCACGGGTGTTCATCAAGGTGGTGCACTCGTCGAACGCGAAGGTGATGTCAGCGCCCAACTGGTGCTGAATCTGCACCGAAAGCTCAGGTGTGAACCGATGCTGCGATCCATCCAGGTATGAGGAAAATGTCACTCCGTCCTCGTCGACCTGCGCGAGCCGAGTCTTTCCCTCAGCGATCACATCGTCGTCCTCGAGGCCATCGGTGTCCATCGCGAGGATCTTCTTGAAGCCGGCCCCGAGCGACATCACCTGGAAGCCGCCGCTGTCGGTGAAGGTGGGTCCCGGCCAGTTCATGAAGCGGCCAATGCCGCCAGCGGCCTCGATCACGTCTGCGCCCGGCTGCAGATAGAGGTGGTACGCGTTCGCGAGTATGGCCTGCGCACCGAGGGCTGCCAGGCTCTCAGGAAGCACGGCCTTGACGGTCGCCTTTGTGCCAACGGCGACAAATGCGGGTGTCCTGATAGTTCCGTGCGGGGTGGTGATCACGCCGGCGCGGCCGAGGCCGCCCGGCATCGACATGACGGGGACAAAGCCGAATGTTGCGTCGGGAGACGCGGCCCGCTCCGCAAGAGTGCTATCGGACAGGTCAGCGAGGTCAGGGCGCATCAACAGGCTCCCGACGTAGCTTTAGTCCGGAAAGGGCGACAACGCCCGCCGTGGAGGTGCGCAGCACCCCGTCGCTGATCGACACCGGCCGCGCGCCAGCCCGGGTCAACTCGCCGAGCTCCTCAGCAGAGACGCCGCCCTCAGGACCGATGATGATCAACACCGTGCCGCTGGCGGGAAGATCAACTTCGGCAATGGATTCGGCGCTTTCCTCATGCAGCAGCAGAGCAAGATCAACACTCGCTACCCGCCGCGCCAGCTGCTGCGTCGTGGCAGGCTCCGAGACCTGCGGCACGGTGAACCGGCGAGACTGCTTGGCTGCCTCACGTGCGGTCGACCGCCATCTGGCGAGCGACCGCGCCGCACGTTCGTCAGGCCAGCGGACGATAGAGCGTGCAGCCTGCCACGGCACGATCTCCTGAACACCCATCTCGGTCATCATCTCGACCGCAAGCTCCGACCTGTCCCCTTTGGCCAATGCTTGTGCCGCGACAAACCAGCGAGGCTCGTGCGGCGAAGTGAGGTGGTTGGTGACCTCGACAACCACACTTGCCGCGCCCACCTCGACTACCACGCCGCGTACGCCGCGGCCCCGCCCGTTGCTGATCATGATCAGCTCGCCCGGGCGGATCCGCCGCACTTTGGCGGCGTGCCTTCCCTCATCACCGGCAAGCGTGAGATGGGCGCCTAGCATCGGCAATGGATCGGCGAGGCCGTCCAGCAAGAACAGCGGGTCCGTCATGCTTGTCAGCTCAATTTGATTGCTCGCTCCTGTGTTTGATTGCTCGCTCCGCTCGCTGAGGATTGCGCTTGGTGGTCGCTGCCTTCCTCACTCGCTCGCAGACGAAAGGCATGTCTGCTCGCTCGCTCGTCCAGGACAGCGGCGCGCAATCCTCGTCGCTGCGGATCGCGCTCAACGGTCCGCCTACTTCGTCGGCGCTCCGGGACGAAGAGCGTGTCCGTCGCTTCTCCTCAGCACGGCGCGCGATCCGGGGCGTACGCCTCACTGGCCGGCAAAAGCGTCCCGGAGCCGCCCAAACACGCCGCGGCTGTGCTTTTGCACCGTGACCTCCGCCCGGGTTTCATCGCGCAGCTCGGCAAGCTGGCGCAACAGGTCTCGCTGTTCGTCGTCGATGCGTGTCGGAGTTTGGACCAGCAGGGTGACTCCGAGCTGACCGCGCCCACTCCCGCGCAACCGTGGGACACCTCTGCCGTCGATAGCGATCCGCGTGCCGGACTGGGTCCCGGCGGGCACCGTGACGCGCACGGCTCTGGTCTCCGCAGGTGAGTCCTCAAGATCGGCCTCCAACGTCTCCACCAGGACCTCGGTACCGAGAGAGGCCGCCGTCATCGGGATCTTCACCACGACCTCGAGATCGTCTCCTTCCCGACGAAACACCTCGTGGGGAGCCACCAGGAGTTCGACATAAAGGTCACCAGCCGGACCGCCGCCGGGACCAACCTCACCCTGGGCGGTCAGATGAATTCGGTTACCGGTGCTGACCCCTGGCGGAATCTTGACGTTGATCGTTCGGGTCGCGCGGACGCGACCGTCGCCGGAGCATTCCACACAGGGGTCGGGAATAACGGTCCCATAGCCATGACACGTCGGGCAGGGCTGGGTGGTCCGGATATCACCGATGAACGATCGCTGGATATGCGTGACATCACCTTGCCCGTGGCACGTCGCGCACCTGACCGGGCGGGAACCCTCCGACGCGCCCGACCCATTGCAGCGTGGGCAAAGGACGGCCGTGTCCACCCGCAGTGGCTTGGTGGTACCGAAGGCTGCCTCCGCAAGCTCCAGCTCGAGACGGATTAGAGCATCCTGGCCGCGGCGCACCCGCGAGCGAGGGCCGCGCGAGGTCTGCTGGCCAAACATGGCATCGACCAGGTTGCTGAAGTCGAAGCCACCCGTGCCAAAGCCACCATTGAAGCCGCCGAATCCACCCCCTAGTGGATCGCCGCCGCGGTCGTAAAGATCACGCTTCTTTGGATCCTGCAGCACCTCGTACGCCTCCGCGACGCTCTTGAATCGCTCAGCCGCATCCGGTTCCTGAGCCACGTCAGGATGCAACTTCATGGCAAGCTGACGGTAGGCCTTCTTGATCTGCTCAGGTGTCGCATTACGCGGTACGCCGAGGATCTGGTAGTAGTCAGAGCTCATTCGGGTTGTGCTCATCCTTCTGAGAGGAATCGGCCGACGTAGCGAGCAACTGCCCGAACCGACGCCATTGTCGAGGGATAGTCCATCCGGGTGGGCCCGACCACGCCGAGAGTCGCGAAGGTATCAACCTGGCTACCGTAACCGCTTGCGACGACGGACGAGGCCTGGAGCTCCCTGTATGGGTTCTCGTGCCCAATCCGGACCGTCACCTCCGCTGCCGCGCTCGCCTCACCGAGCAGCTTCAACAAAACCACCTGCTCCTCCAGGGCTTCTAGCACGGGCTTGACGGTGGTCTCGAACTCGGCGCCGTAACGGGTGAGGTTGGGCATACCACCGACCACCATCCTGCCTGAGGCCTCGCTGCTCAGCATCTCCAACAACGTTGCGATGGCTGCCCGGCCGATGACCTCAAGGGACGGGGGCAGCTCACCGCTGAGCTTGCTCAACCGAACTGCAGCTTGCGGGGAGGTATTCCCAATTGCCGCCGCATTCAAGTGTGCCCGCAGCTCCGCCAGCGTTTCCTCCTCGTGCTCTTGCATCTCGAGTGCGCGTTGCTCGATTCTGCCGGTGGAGGTGATGAGGATCAGCAGCAGGCGAGTCGGCGACATCGACACGATCTCGACGTGGCGCACAACGGAGTGACTGAGTGTCGGATACTGCACGATCGCCACCTGCTGGGTGACCTGTGCCAGCAGCCTGACAGTGCGCAGCAGCACGTCATCGAGATCCAGCGCTCCGGAGAGAAAGGTGTGGATTGCGCGTTGCTCTGCAGGAGACAACGGCTTGAGCGAGCCGAGGCGGTCGACGAACAGTCGATAGCCTTTGTCGGTTGGGATGCGGCCAGCACTAGTGTGCGGCTGCATGATGTAGCCCTCTTCCTCGAGCGCGGCCATATCGTTGCGAACGGTCGCAGGCGAGACCCCAAGATCATGGTGTTCGACCAGCGACTTGGATC
>JBKPBV010000150.1:0-4215 GCA_046727055.1 Actinomycetota bacterium
ACTATGCCCAGCAGGTGTTCGAGGGCCTCAAGGCGTATCGGCACGACGATGGCAGCATCTGGACTTTCCGCGCCGACCAGAACGCCGAGCGGATGGCCCGCTCAGCCCAGCGGCTGGCTCTTCCTGTGCTGCCTGCCGAAGACTTCCTCTGCAGCATTGAAGAGCTGGTCGCCGCCGATGTCGCCTGGGTACCCGCGGCTCCGGAGCAGAGCTTGTATTTGCGGCCCTTCATGTTCGCCACAGAGGCATTTCTCGGAGTTCGACCGGCGAAGCGGGTCACCTATTGCTGCATAGCTAGTCCAGCAGGCGCTTACTTCGCCCCCGGCGTGAAACCAGTCAACATCTGGATCTCCAGGACCTACTCGCGTGCCGCGCCCGGCGGCACCGGCGCCGCGAAAACTGCTGCCAACTACGCCGCCAGCCTGCTGCCCCAGCAGCAGGCGGCCGAGCATGGATGTGACCAGGTGATGTTTGCAGATGCCGCCGAGCATCGCTGGTTGGAAGAGCTTGGGGGTATGAACGTCTATCTGATCACGACCGACGACGAATTGATAACTCCCGAACTCACCGGATCGATCCTCGAGGGTGTCACCCGCGACTCGATCTTGACTCTCGCGCCCGAGTTCGGGCTCAACCCGGTTGAGCGCCGGATCGAGATCACCGAACTGTTGGATGGCATTGGTTCGGGTAAGGTGACCGAACTCTTCGCCTGCGGCACGGCGGCGGTGGTTACTCCGATCGGCACGCTGCACGACGAGGAGGGGAGCTATCAAGTCGGCTCGGGAGAGAGTGGCGAGACTACCCTCGCCCTGCGACAGAGGCTGCTGGACATCCAGTACGGCCGCGCCGATGACAAGTACGGCTGGCTTCGCCGCATCCTCTAAAACGCTGACTTCCTTTCAGCGTCTCAGCGTGCTATAGCAAGCTGAAATGCTGACAATTCGGCGATCGGCTGGCAATTCTGCGAGATGTAGGGAACACTGTGGGGCATGCTGTTTCTGGCGGTGATTATTTGTTAGCGCGCTGAACATCGTCAGCGCGCGACCTCCTGTGTGCACACGGGAGGTTTTTTCATGCCAGGAAATGCCAGGACACCCGACTATCGACCTGAGGATCCGAATGCTTGTCCAGCCAAGACCCAAGCCGGCCGAGTTCCACGTCTTCGACACCACCCTGCGCGACGGCTCGCAGCAGGAGGGTCTCAACCTCTCGGTGGCCGACAAGCTGGCGATTGCGTCCCTGCTCGATGAGCTTGGTGTCGGATTCATCGAAGGCGGCTGGCCGGGTGCCAACCCGACAGACACCGCGTTCTTCGCGGCGATGGCCGACGGGGCGCTGAGACTGAGGAACGCCGAGCTGGTGTCTTTCGGGTTCACCCGGCGCGTGGGAATGAAGGCCGCGGACGATCCGCTGACCGCCGCGCTTAGGGATGCGCGGGCAACTACGGCCTGCATCGTGGCCAAGAGTCACGATCGGCATGTCGAACTGGCGCTGCGCACCACCTTGTCGGAGAACCTAGCCATGATTGCCGACACTGTGCGGCACCTGAGGTCTGAAGGCCAGCGAGTCTTCGTTGACTGCGAACACTTCTTCGACGGATACCGCGAGAATCCCGCCTACGCGCTTGAGGTAGTCCGCACCGCGGCGGAGGCAGGGGCCGACGTGGTCGTGCTCTGCGACACCAACGGCGGCATGCTCCCGCAATGGATCGGAGAGATAGTGACAGCCGCCACTGAAATCGGTGTTCCGCTGGGCGTTCACACCCACAACGACGCCGGATGCGCCGTCGCGAACACCCTGGCCGCTGTGGACGCCGGAGTGATGCACGTGCAGGGAACCGTGAACGGCTACGGGGAGCGCACCGGCAACGCCGAGTTGCTCTCCATCGTCGCCAACCTTGAGCTCAAGTACGGCTGGCCGCTGCTTCCGGCCGGCTCGCTGCGGGAGGCTACTCGCCTCGCGCATGCAATCGCGGAGGTGACGAACGTGCCACCGAGCGCTCGTCAACCTTATGTTGGCCTGTCGTCGTTCGCCCACAAGGCGGGGCTACACGCCAGCGCGATCAAAGTGGATCCCAACCTCTACCAACATATCGACCCTGCCGCGGTCGGAAATGACATGCGAATGTTGGTTTCCGACATGGCGGGTCGGGCGAACATCCAGATCAAGGGGGAGGAACTGGGATTCGACCTGTCCGACCGCGAGCTTGCGGCTCGGATCACCGACCGGGTGAAAGACGCCGAGGCAGCCGGGTACACCTACGAGGCGGCGGACGCGAGCTTTGAGCTGCTACTGCTGCGAGAGCTCGGGCAGCTGCCCGAATACTTCCAGGTACACTCCTGGCGCGTCTTCACCCAGTCAACCCATGGCCAAGAGACCGATACAGAATGCACCGTACGGCTGACTGCCAAGGGTCAAAGCCAGCGCGTGGTAGGGGAAGGCAATGGCCCAATCAACGCCCTCGACCACGCAATACGCAAGGCACTGCTCCCGGCCTATCCCGCAGTCGCGAAGTTCGAGCTCATCGACTACAAAGTGCGGATCCTTGATCAGGGTCACGGCACCGACGCCACCGTACGAGTGCTCATCGAAACGACCGACGCTCTCAACGCCTGGACCACAGTCGGAGTCGGCCAAAACATTATCGAGGCGTCCTGGGAGGCCCTCTGCGACGCATACCTTTACGGCCTCATCCACGCTGAGGATGAAGCCGACTTGTCAGCGTCTCAGCTGGCGCATGCTGCGAGCGTCGGAGATCGCGCGCCCGACGATCGGAGGAATGATGAGCGAACGCGCCCGCGAGCGGAGCGAGCCAATCCAATACCGATGTTCGCGAAGAGTGACGACTATGTCGGATTCCCAGCGCGCGATGCGCGAGCAGCAAGGCACTAGCCCGCTGAGAGTCTGACAAGTCGGTCGTCAGGCAATGCGATCCAAGATCAGCGGCCCCGACACGACCGGCTGATCAGCGATCGCGAATGCCCGGGCCAGTACCTCGCGCGCTCGTACGAACCGCTCTTGAGTGTCGGTATGCAACGTGATCAACGGCTGCCCGGCCCGTACGTGGTCGCCGGGCTTGGCGTGCAGCTCTACGCCAGCTCCGGGCTGCACTGCATGCTCCTTGCGGGCGCGGCCGGCTCCCAACCGCCAGACTGCCTCACCTACAGCCAGGGCATCCAGTGACTGCAGGATTCCGTCCCGCTCAGCGGTGATCACATCGGTCTCGCGCGCTACTGGAAGATCGGCATCGGGATCGCCACCCTGCGCTTTGATCATGGAACGCCAGACATCCATCGCGGCCCCAGAGGCGAGCAGCTCGGCTGGATCATGACCATCCGTTCCGGCTGCAGTGACCATCTCCCGAGCCAGCGCGACGGTTAGCTCGACCACGTCCGGAGGCCCGCCGCCGGCTAGCACCTCGACGGATTCTGCTACCTCCAACGCGTTTCCAGCAGTGTGGCCCAAAGGAACGGACATATCGGTGAGCAACGCAACGGTTGTCACCCCTTCAGCTCCACCGAGATCGACCATGGTCTGCGCCAGAGCGCGCGCCGACTCGGGCGTCTTCATGAATGCGCCCGAACCAACCTTGACGTCCAGCACCAGGGCACCAGCCCCTTCGGCGATCTTCTTGCTCATGATCGAGGAGGCGATCAGCGGGATCGACTCAACGGTTCCGGTCACGTCTCGTAGCGCGTAAAGCTTCTTGTCCGCCGGGACCAGCCCCGGCCCAGGTGCACAGATCACCGCGCCAACATCGGAAAGCTGGCGCAGCAACTCCTCGTTGGTCAGAGAAGCACGCCAGCCGGGTATGGACTCGAGCTTGTCCAGTGTGCCACCGGTGTGACCGAGTCCCCGACCAGACAGCTGCGGCACTGCCGCCCCGCACGAAGCAACCAGCGGGACCAATGGCAGCGTGATCTTGTCACCGACACCGCCGGTTGAGTGCTTGTCCACGGTCGGCCTGGACAGTCCAGTGAAGTCCAGCCGCTCACCTGAGTTGATCATTGCCCGAGTCCACCGGTGCAGCTCCCGTCGGCTCAGTCCGCAAAACCGGACCGCCATGGCGAAGGCCGACATCTGCTCGTCGGCGACCTCGTCAGCCGTATACGCAGCGATCAACCAGTCGATCTGGGCATCGCTGAGCTCACCGCCGTCGCACTTCCAGCGGATGAGATCGACTGCGTGGAACGGGGGGTGCGATGGGCTCATGGC
>JBKPBV010000151.1:0-11764 GCA_046727055.1 Actinomycetota bacterium
GCTCTTCGGGTTGATCTTCTTCGTGCCGCTCCTGGGTGCCGCTATCGGCGCTGCCATCGGTGCGGCAGCCGGCGCGATGACCGATGTCGGTATCGATGACAGCTTCATCAATAGCGTGAAGCAACGGGTCACCCCGGGCACGTCGGCGCTTTTCGTGCTGAGCTCGGACGCCGTGATCGACCGGATCAAGGACACCTTCAAGGACATGCAAGCAGAGCTGATCGCCAGCAACCTTTCCGCCGAGCAAGAGGCCAAGCTGCGGGAGGTCTTCGCCGAGGAGTGATCCCGGCCGCTAGCACGTTTCACGATGAACGAAGGGAGCGGCGGCGGCGCGAGCTACGAGGGTGACGCGTCGCCCTTCCAGCGCCCAGCCCGCCGGCCGCTCCTGCAGCGCCTGGTCCCGGTAACCGAGAATCTGTCGCGCTACCGCGGTGGCACCCTGCGGCGGGATCTGCTAGCGGGCGTGACCGTTGCAGCCCTGGCAATGCCGGCGTCGCTGGCCTATGCAGAGATCGCGGGCTTATCACCTGTAACCGGCCTCTATGCGCTGCTGCTACCGGCAGTCGCGTACGCGCTTTTCGGCTCCTCCCGCCAAGTGATCGTCGGACCCGACGGATCAATTGCCGCTCTGGTCGGCGCGGCGGTGATTCCGCTGGTCGCTGATCCGCAGCAGCGCGCGTCACTTGCCGCCCTGCTGGCACTACTGGTGGGGGCGGTGTTCCTGGGGGCCTGGGCGGCCCGGTTGGGTTGGATCGCGGACTACTTCTCGCGACCTGTGCTCATCGGGTACCTCCACGGCGTCGCCGCAGTCCTCATCCTTGGTCAGCTCGGCAAGTTGCTTGGGCTGAGCATGAGCGCTCAGACTCCACCCGGCCAGATCAGCGAGATAGCCCGGGAGATCACCGACATCAGCTGGATCACCCTCGCAGTGGGGCTGGCGTGCCTGGCCGCTCTGCTCTTGATCGGTTGGCTGATTCCCAAAATCCCCGGTCCGCTCATCGTGGTGGTGCTCGCCATCGTGTTATCGGCGGCAGTGGGGCTAACCAGTATGGGCGTCGCTGTGGTCGGCCAGATCCCGGCCGGATTGCCAAGCCTCGAAGTGCCCGACTTTCGATTGAGAGACATCCTCACGCTCCTGCCGGCTGCGGTTGGCATCTTCTTCGTTGCTTTTACCGGCGAGATCCTCACAGCTCGATCGGTGGCGGGCCGTCAGGGTCAGCACGTTCACGCGAACACGGAATTGGCCGCACTAGGCGCGGTAAACCTGGCGGCCGGGATAAGCCAGGGATTCCCTGTCGGGGCTAGCGGCTCTCGGACATCCGTTAATGAACAGATGGGCGCCCGGACCCAACTCGCGGGGCTACTCGCCGTTGGCGTGATCGTCTTAGTGCTGCTCTTCCTGACCGGCCCTGTTCAGTATCTTCCCGAGGCGACCCTGGGCGCTGTCATCGTGACCGCCGCCCTCGGGATGATCGATCTCGCGGCGTGGCGTGGCCTCGCCCGCATCAGCCGGGTGGAGGTTTCGATCGCTGCCATCACCATGGTGGGAGTGATCACTGTCGGAGTGCTGCGGGCGTTGCTGCTGGCTGTCGCTCTATCGGTGGTGGACGCGGTCCGCCGCAGCGCCAAGCCGCACGACGCGGTACTCGGCTGGGTTGAGCGGTTGGGCCGATACGCCGACGTACGGCTTCACCCGACGGCCAAGACCACTCCCGGGGTGTTGGTCTACCGGCTCGATGATCGTCTGTTCTTTGCGAACGCGCACTATGTCAAGGGCCGTATTCGCGAGGCCATCGCGGGCGCGCCTACGCCGATACGTTGGCTGGTGTTCGACGCTGAGGCGCTCAACCATGTAGACGCGACCGGCGTACGTGCGCTCACCGAACTGATCGAGTCGCTCCGCAAGGAATCCATCACTTTCGTCTTCGCCCGCCTCCATGGCTTCATGGCTGAACATCTGACCGATGCTGGGGTGGTGGATCTGGTTGGCGAAGATCATCTTTATCCGACCGTACGCGCTGCCGTGCAGAGCGCACCGGCGGAAGGTTGAATCGGCCCACTGTCTGGGTGGTCAGCTGCGCAGGACCCAGGCGGCGTTGTCGGGCTCGAGCCACCCGTCCGTCCGGAGCGGGACGGCGCTGGCCAGAACGGTTCCGGCTGGCAGCTCAACCGGCACGTCCCCCATTGCCACGGCGACGAAGAACTCCGGGCTGCGCTCGCAGACCAGCAAGTTGCCGATCTCCACGCGCCAGGAGCCGCCGTCCGCGGCTGAGAGAATGCCTTTGTCCCACAGCTGTCGGCGCAGCTCGAGCAGCGTTGCCACCAGGTGCACGGTGGAGTCCGGATCCTGCTGCTGCAGCTCAATGGCATACGTCCCCCATTTCTCTGGGTACGGCAGCCATGGGTCCGCGGGGGACTTAACCAGCGAGAAGCCGTAGTTGGAGGCGGCGTCGGCGGTCCAGGGCAGCGGGACGCGGGCGCCGTCGCGGGTCACTCCGCCGCGGGCCCACATCGGATCCACCCGGCAGAAACCGGAACGTCCACTTCGGGCAGGCCAAGTTCCTGGCCCTGGTAAATGTAGGCACCTCCGGGCAGGCCGAGGATCGCGAGCAGTGCCGCGCGGGCCCGTGCCCGGCCGCGTTCCCCGCCGCCGAAGCGGGTGGCCGAGCGGACAATGTCGTGATTTTCCAGCGCCCAGGTGGGCGGGGCGCCGTGGACTTGCCGGGCCGCCTCGAGGGCGTTTCCGACCGCGGTCCAGGCCGCCGGGTCCCAGCCGAGGTGGACGAAGGCAAAAGCAAACGCCTGGTGCATTTCATCGGCTCGGGTGTAGCGGGCGGCCCGGTGCGGATCGAGGTTGACCTCCCCGACCAGCAGTCGCTGGGATTCGTACTCGCCGGCGATGGTGCGCCATCTGCGGTAGACCTCGTGGACTTCCTCCTGGTCCGAGACCAGCGGATTGGACCGGAGTCCGTCCACGACCTCGGCCACGCTGGGCGAGTCGGGCAGGCCTTCGGCCTTGAAGAGTGCATGTGCCACGTCGATCCGCAGGCCGTCCACGCCCTTGTCGAACCAGAACCGCAAGACGCCTTCGAAATAATCACCGACAGCCGGGTTGCGCCAGTTCCAGTCCGCCTGGGCAGGTGAGAACAGGTGCAGGTACCACTGCGGATCAGTGTCCGAGTCCGGCGCCACCCGGCTCCAGGCAGGACCGCCGAAGACGCTCTGCCAGTTGTTCGGCGGGGTGCCCTCCGCAGGGCCGTCCGCGAAGTGGAACATGTCCCGTTCCGCAGCGCCGGGACCGGCGGCAACGGCCGCGCGGAAATGTGGATGCTGGACCGAACAATGGTTCGGAACGACGTCGACCAGGATCCGCAGGCCCAGCACATGCGCGGACTCAAGCAAACGGTCGAATTCCGCTCTGGTGCCGAAGAGCGGATCGACCCCGCAGTAATCGCTGACGTCGTAGCCCTGGTCCACCTGCGGCGAGGGCTGGAACGGGGTCATCCAGATGCCGTCCACACCGAGCGCGGCGATGTACGGCAGTCGGGTGGCCAGGCCCGCGAGATCTCCCACACCGTCGCCGTTGCCATCGGCGAAGGAACGCGGATAGACCTCGTAGATGACGGCGGATTCCCACCAGGAGCCTCGTGGGGAACTGGCGGACGGCTCACCGGACTGTGTGCTCATGTGGATGCTCCCAGGGTCAGGCTCGTCACCCCAAGTGAACACTGTCTGAATCCGGACCGTCACGTGCCGCCGCCTCCCACTCGGCCTCGGTGACCTGACCTTGGTTACGGCACGACAATCCCGATCGGATCGTTCTTCTCACCTCTGCAGGAACGCACGTAAACGTTCGTTTCTGATGCGAGACACACTTTGCAAAGTGTGTGTCGTGAAAGGAACGGACGTGTACGTTCGTTGCCGCGCCGGGTTGTGGGAAGATCGCCTCCGCTCCTCCTCAGCACGGCGGCGCGCGATCCGGTTAGCTGGCGATAGGCGAGGCCTTCTCCCGACGCCGCAGGTGGAGAGGGAAGATCAGGAAGAAAGCGACCACCAAATAGCCGATTACGGCAACCAGCGGGATGAACCAGCCGACCACGATTAGCACTACATAGAGCGCGAGACTTGGCCGGAGCCGCCTAGACAGCAAGGTGATCTCCTCATCGCCGGTAGCAGGGTGCACCAGCTGATGGCGTACGGCTTGACCCCACAACACCGACAAAAGCAAGGTCACGGCCAGCAAGGTGAGGCCATAAATGGTCGCTGCCACCTTTTCGTCTTCACGCGATTCCAAAAATTCTGCCAGCAGTTTCGTTGGAAACGGCAGAAATGAGACCAAAAGCAGCAGGGCGAGATTCAGTCTCAGAAATGTGGTGTTGGCGCCGTGCATGTAGTGGGTGATGGAGTTGTGGCCTAGCCAAGTTGCGCCAATTGTGGCAAAGCTGACGATGTATGCGAGGTACGAGGGCCACAAGCTGAGTACCGCGCTGAGCAGATGACCCTCGGACCCCGGCGGCACTGAAAGCTCCAGCACGAGCAGGGTGATAGCGATGGCGAAAACGCCGTCACTGAACGCCTCCAGTCGAGAAAGGCGCACCACACGATCGTCGTCTTCATCGGCCATTTCCCGACCCCTTCCGCCGAGGCCACGCGACAACTCACCCGCGTAGGGTGATGCACTCTCATCTGGGCGGGCACCATACTGCTGACCAGCCTTGAGGACAGTAACGCAACCCAAAGATCAAAGGAGACGAGATGGCGGTCGACACGTTCGTGGCGTACGTCGGGGTGTACCCCAGCGTTGAGGACGCTGAGTCGGATTACGAGCTGGTCAAGGAACTGCACACTAAGGCCGGGATGCTGGATGCCTACGACGCCGCGGTCGTCGAAAAGCGAGACAACGGCAAAGTGCGTATCACGAAGAAGCATGAAACGCCGACCCGGGTGGGCGGAGTGCTCGGTGGCGGAGTTGGCCTGGCGACGGGGCTTGTGGTGGCGCTGTTTCCGTTCGCGGCGATTGGTGGTGGGCTGCTCGCGGCGACCACGGCCGGCGGCGCCGTACTCGGCGCGGTGACCGGACACGCAGCCGCTGGCATGAGCCGCCACGACCTCAAAGAGCTCGGTGAATACCTCGATGAGGGGGAAGCAGGACTTGTGGTTGTCGGCGTCGTCGAAATGGAAGACGACATCAAACAGTCGATGAGCAAGGCCGAGAAGCTGGAGACCAGGGAGATCAAGGCCGACACCGCAGAGATCGAACAGGACGCCAAGGCCGCCGGAGGCGAGCAGCCAGCCTAGGACTCCGACACCGAGGACTAACCGGTTTGTCGAGACTTCACCCGATATGGGTGATGACCGCAGCCATCTCGATGAGGGATGGTGCCTTCGTGGCAACGAGTGAACGGTATCGCGATGCCTGACGATAGTGCCCTGAGCGCGGAGGAACGGGCCGAGCTCGAGCGGCTGCGTGCGGAGGTGGCAGACCTGCGCTCACAGGTCTCCACCGTTGCCGCCGTGGCTGTCGACCAACCTGTCGTTCCAACCCCAAAGCCGCGGCAGCAGCGGTGGCGTTCGGTGGTTGCCACCTTGTTGATCGTGATCGGCTGCATCCTGGCGCCGATCTCTGTGGTGGCTGTTTGGACCAAGAATTTGGTCACCGACACCGATCGTTATGTCGAAACGGTGGCGCCGCTTGCCAGCGATCCGGCGATCCAAAGCGCAATTGCGGACAGGATCACCGCCGAGATCTTCACACACCTGGACGTGGCGGGTATCACCAACCAGGCAGTTGACGCGCTCGCTGAGCGCGGGTTGCCTCCGCTCGTCGCAACTCAGCTGCACGCGTTGTCCGAGCCGCTGTCAAGCGGAGTCGAGAGCTTCGTTCGAACCGAGGTTGGGAAGGTGGTGGCCAGCGACGCCTTCGTCAACGCCTGGACCACTGCTAACCGGACAGCCCACCAGGCGCTGGTCGCCACCCTGACTGGGGAGACCCGGGAAGGGATCACCATTGAGAACGACACTGTCAGCATCAACCTCGGCCCGTTTATCGCCGAGGTCAAACAGCGGCTGGTCGACAGGGGGTTTGAGCTGGCGAGTCGCATCCCCAACGTGAATCCCTCATTCGTTCTTGTGCAGTCCGACTACATCGCCCAGGCTCGTGGTGCTTTCAATCTGCTCAATGCGATTGGAAACTGGCTCCCCGTCATAGCTCTGGCCTTCCTGGCGATCGGCATCTATGTCGCCAAAGGCCATCGCCGCGCACTTGTAGGCGTCGGGCTCGGGCTCGCTGGCGGAATGCTGGCCCTTGGGCTCGGGCTCGTCCTCTTGCGCACGATCTACCTCAATGAGCTTCCGCTAGGCGTGTTGACCCGGGATGCCGCAGCCGCCTTCTATGACACCCTGGTCCGGTTCCTGCGGCTGGGCCTGCGTACGGTCCTCGTCTTTGGACTCGTGATCGCTCTGGCCGGGTTCTTCACCGGCCGCTCCGTCACCGCGGTCCGGGCTCGGGCCGGGCTGCGCAGGGGCATTGGCTGGCTGCGCGGCGGCGCCGAGCAGGCTGGTTTCCGCACTGGCCCGGTTGGTGCCTGGGTCTACACGTACAAACGGGTGTTGTGGATCGCTGTGATTGCGATAGCAGCGCTGGTGTTGGTCTTCTGGGATCAGCCCACCGGAAGGGTGATCATCGGCCTGACGCTGGCGGTTCTAGTCGCGCTGGTGATCATCGAGTTTCTTGGTCGACCGCCGACCCCGGCTGTACCGGAAATGTCCGAGCCGGAGCCGTCCGAGCCGGAGAGTGCTGCCGGCGTCGACGTCAGCGACCGGTCGGCGACTGCCCCGGTTGAGGTCGCGGACTCACAAGCTCACGACACAGCGGAAGCCGATGTGCGTGGTTGAGGTGTCAAGCGACTGAGGCGAACGCGCCGCGGGGCGGTATCGCAGGCAATACTCCGGTGCGCAGAGATGTGAGCCGCCCTTCAAGGCGTTGCGTGTGGTCTGGTCGTCGGCTGATTGGCTAGGCGCAGATCGGCCACAACACGGTGATGTCGCCACGTGTCTGGCGTGATAGGTCGTGATCGTCCACTCCCAGACATTGCCGATCATGTCGACCAGCCCGAAATCGTTGGCCGGAAACGAGCCGACAGCAGAGGTCCCAACCCAGCCGTCTGCGCCGATGTTCTGGTACGGGAATCGGCCCTGCCAGGTGTTCGCCATCAGCTGACCGTCCGGCCTGACCTCTTCGCCCCAGGCGTACGTGGCGCTGCTGCCTGCCCGGGCGGCGTACTCCCACTCGGCCTCGCTCGGCAAGCGTCGATCGGCCCAGGTCGCGTACGCCGCGGCGTCGGGATAGGCGACTTGCACCACGGGGTGGTCGGCCTTGTCTTCGATGCTGGATTGGGGGCGGTACGGATGCCGCCAGTTGGCGCCGACCGACCAGCGCCACCACTGCCGCCAGTTGCTCAGATCAACTGGTCCGGGGTGGGCTCAAACATCAGAGCGCCTGGCTCGAGCTCCTCGTCCGCAAGATCGGGAAACAGGGCCCGGTCGAGCGGTCGCTCGGCCACCGTCACGTGCCCCGAGTCAGCCACGAACACTGAGAACTGCGCGTTGGTGACGAGATGTTGCTCGATCGCAAACGACTCGACACGCTCGTCGTGGACCGGTCCTTCGTCGGGGTAGAACTCCTGCGAGCCCATCCGGAAGACTCCCCCGGTCAACTCGACCAGCTCCGACAGGGTGCCCACGAGGACGACGCTACTCGTGCGGAGCCCGGGCTAGGCAGATCACCCGTTCGGGTCGGCATGACGCAAAGATCACCCCCAAGGAGTGATGCCTCAGTTAGCGATCAAGAGGAGTGTGCCGTTATCCGACCATGGCGTCGCGAGGCAACGTGGGGAGGCGGCATGACGACAGGCGCCCAGCGCCTCACCTATGAGATACGGGTACGCGGTGAGTTGACCGATGCTCTCGTTGCTGCACTCCAGGCTCTGAATTTGCACATCGAGCAGACCGCGAACGGAACGATCTTGGTCGGTGTCTTTCGCGACCAAGCTGAACTTCACGGTGCCCTGCAGGCCATGCAAGATTTTGGCGTCGAGCTGGTAGAAGTCCGGCAAAGATGAAGCTGGACGGAGGCTGGCGAGCCCTTTAGCATGGGAATGGCTCGTCGTCGGGGGATTGACGTAGCCAACCAATCGCGAGGATATCGCCAGTGAAGCCGGGCCGGCCTCAGCTGACTCAACCCGAACGAATGGCCCTCCAGCAGAAGGTATTGCGATCACTCAAGCCGGCGTTATACCTCGCCTCAGACTCCTGCAGTTCGGTAGTAGTACTTCGCAACCGATCACGCTCATTTCCGCTCCTGCGGGATATGGCAAGACGACGTTGCTGCAGCAATGGGCTCCCCACACCGGCGGCCCGATAGTCTGGCTCGATCCGGCGGAGAACACCGATACCTGGCGGCTATGGCAGCAGATAACTGATGCTCTTAGCCTTCCCGCCGTCACATTGATCATCGATGACGTGCATCTCTTGGAGGGCGGCCGCGGCACCTGGCTGTTGAAGGATGCGCTGCACCTCGCCGATGAGAGGCGACACATCGTTATCGCGACGCGGCGCGATCCGATCATCGCGCTGCACGCGGCCCGGCTGGCGGGCAAGGTGTGGGAAATCAGGGCTGAAGACCTGGCCTTCGACGAGGAGGAGACGCGGCTGTTCCTCGCCGCGAACAGCATTGTCGTCAGTTCAGAGCAGGCACATGCGCTCTGGGAACATACCGAGGGCTGGCCGGCTGGGCTCCGGCTGTCCACGACGCCCCTATCCCACGGAGCCCATTCCGACGACGCCTTCACGACGCTGCTGCACGGCGAGACCGCAGTGGGCAGTTACCTGATGGGTCAGGCACTGGCTTATACAGATGACGATGTTCGCTGGTTCCTGCTACAAACCTCGGTAAGCGAGTTCCTCGACGTTGAGCTGGCTCAGGAACTCACTGGCCGTTCCGATGCGGCGTTGCTGCTCGAGCTAGTGCATTCCCAACCGGGTTTTCTGCATCGTCTCACCAGCGGCCGGTGGCCCTATCGATACCACCCCATGTTCCGAGCCCTGCTGTTCGCCGAGCTGATGCGATCCTCACCCGGGGAAGTTCGGCGACTGTCTGCCCTGGCGGCGGCATGGTTCTCCAAACAAGGCGAGCACATTCGCTCTGCGCCGCTGGCCTTGCAGGGCCAGTCGTGGGACGTCCTCAGCGAAGCTGTGCTGGCTGGATCATGTGTTGCACTAGCGACAGGGGACTGGACCTGGGTTCGCACTGAGCACGCCAAGTTGCCGCACTCCCGCCGAGAAGGCGATCTCAGCGTGCGACTGTCGTCAGTCCTGACAAGCCTCGGCACGGGTGCTCGCATGGAAGCCATGGCGTCGCTGTCGGCGATCTTGGACAGTAGGCCGCATCCGCAAACGCGCCAGCAGGCCGAGGCGCTCCGGTTCTTACGAGCCTGGTGGTTCGCCGAGCGGGGCCAGCCGGAATTGGCGGTCCGTATCCTGGAGGTTGATCCTCACGACGATCCAGCAGCCGGTTCCTCAGCCGCGTCGCATGCACTGAAGTCCAGATGGCATGAGTTGCACGCGGCATGCCTTCTCCTGGAAGGGCCATCAAGCGTAGCGGTGACATTGCTGAAGGAGTCAAGTGCCTCCAGTGCATTGACGTACCCCGCCTTGCAGCTTGGCGCACTTGAGATCCGAGCATGGGACGCGATCGTTGCCGGGGACTTGCGCTCCGCCCAACAACAGCTGGATCAGGCCGATGCACTTATTGGTCGTGAGGGCGATCCGGGCGGTCTCGATCAGGAGCCGACGCTTGCGTCCGCGCGGCAATGGCTGCAGATGGAGATGGGACGCCGAGCTGCAGCGGCGCTTGATCATCTGGAGAGCGGCAAGGCGCGATCTGCTTTCCCCGACCCGGTCGGCCACGCGCTGGAAACCATTACTGATGCACGGCTGCGCCTCACTCGAGATAGCGACTCGTTGGGTTGCGCCTTGCTGCTGGACGAGCTGATCGCAACCAATCCGCAGGTTCAGCGGTGGTGGATTACTGGCTGTTTGTGGTCCATCGCCCGGATCGACGCCCACCTCTCGGCGGGCGAATTCACGAATGCACTCGACCTCGCACTCAATATGCCAGCAAACAGCGTTGATGATGGAACACACAATCAGTCGTACCTGCGGGCCTGGGTGATGCAGCGGATGGCCCTGGATTCTGGGACCTCTCAGATCGGTCCCGATCTGGATCGGTTGATCAGAAATCTGCCGTTCGAGTCGGCGTTGCTTCCCGGCCGGTCCGAGGCACTACGTGTGCGAGTGCTCCTGGGCGCCGCGAGTCTGGCGCTGCGGGCTGAGATGCCTGACCAGGCCTCGCACTATCTTCGGCTGGCCCTTGACAGCACCGAAGTGCATGGCTGGCGTCGCCCGTACGGCGCGATCGCTGCGGCGATCCTGCCCGTACTCGAGGCCGAGCGGCGCCGGATCACCGCGTACGGAGAGCTGGTCGTCGAACTGCTCGCATACCTGCGGCGGCAGCCGGTTTCCAAAGGTCGCTTGACTGATCCCCTGTCAGAGCGGGAACTGGAGATCCTGCAGTACTTACCGACTCCGCTGGACCAGCGCGAGCTCTGCTCCGCTCTGTTCATTTCCAGAAACACGCTGAAAACTCACCTTCGTTCGACGTACCGCAAGCTTGGGGTGCAGACACGTCGCGAGGCCGTTCTCCAGGCGGAGCGGCTCGGAATCCTCTAAGTGCCTGTCGCCGGCTCGACGGCGTCAGGTTCTGTGCTTTGCGGCTGCTCTGGTTCCTCGCCGGCTGGTTTTTCACTGGACAACAGAGGTCCCAACCAGGCCTTATCGGGATCGGAATCGATCAGCACTGCCTTGACCAACAAGCTCATCGGAATAGCAAGAAATGCACCTGCCGCGCCGAGAATCGTGGCCCAGACGATCAAAGACAGGAAGCTTAAGGTGGCCGAGAGTCCGACCGTCACTCCAACAACCCTCGGTTGGATAATGGTTTGGATCACAAAATTCAATACCGAATAAACCACGACCACAATAATCGCGGTCACGACGTCCTTCTCGAGCAGGGCGATTATCGTGGGTGGCACCAACCCAATAAGAAAGCCGATGTTGGGGATGTAGTTGGTAATGAATGCCAACAGTCCCCAGAGCCACGCATAACGGATGTCGAGGATCCAGAGTGCGATGACATCGCAGACTGCGACGATCGCGCCGAAGATCGTTGCTACCACGAGATATTGGCGGGAGCCATGAGCGAACTTGTCGAATGCATCGGCGAGCCGCTGACCGCGCACTGGGAGGCGTCCCAGCTTTGAGGCGAAGTCACCCGCGTCGGCAACTGTGAAGAACAGCAGCGCGATGAGGAAGAAGATGTTGCTCAGTACACCGGCGAGCCCGCCGAGCAGGCTGCCCGCAACCCCAACAAGCCTGCTGGGGCTGAGCTCGTTCACAAAGTCTTGGAGCTGGGTTTGGCTGATACCGACTGACTCAAGAACTCGAACGGCGTCCTGCAGGAAGGCCTGGAATTGTGGGCCGTAATCCTGCAGCAAGGTCGCGAACTGGATGCCACCGATAACCAGAATCGCGAAGAGCCCGAAAACGATCCCGTAGACCGCGAGGAGGCTGAGGAGCATTCCCAGCAAGGCCGGCAGGTGGTAACGGTCAGCTAGCCGTCGTATCGGGTGGACGGCGATCGAGAGCA
>JBKPBV010000152.1:0-16518 GCA_046727055.1 Actinomycetota bacterium
CTCTGGAGACGAGCACCCTGGTCATCGGTGTTGCGCTGGCTGCTATCGCCATGGGGTCCTGGGCTGGCGGTCGGGTAGCCGATCTGATGCCGCCGCGCCGGGCGCTCGGTCCGCTGCTGGCGGTGTCCGGGGTCGCAGTGGCGGCCACCCCGTTCGCCGTACGCGCAGCTGGCGAATTCGATCGCGGCGTGTTGCTGACGCTCGTCTCCACGTTCGCGATCATTGTGCCCGGCACGTTCCTCGCAGCCGTGACGCCGATGGTCACCAAGCTTCGGCTGACCAGCCTCAACGAAACCGGGACTATCGTCGGAAGACTTTCTGCGATCGGCACCGCGGGTGCGATCGTCGGGACGGTCGTCACCGGCTTCGTACTGATCTCCCGGCTGCCGGTCAGCGGCATCATGGTCGGGCTCGGCGCGTTGCTGGTCGTCGCCGCGGCCGTGGTCGAGTTCCGGGTACGCGGCTGGCGGTCGGTGGTCGCTCCGGCAGTGCTCGTGCTTCTCAGCGCCGGTGTCGCGGCGATCGCACCTCGTGGCTGCGACGTGGAGACGATCTACCATTGCGCGGTGGTCGTGGGCGACCCTGACCGGCCGTCCGGTCGGGTGCTCATTCTCGATGGCGCCCCGCATTCCTACGTTGACCTCGATAACCCGACTTACCTCGACTGGGACTACGGCAAGGCGGTTGCGTCGGTGATCGACACCGCATACCCCAAACGGCAACCGCTGCGGGTGTATCACATCGGCGGCGGTGGCCTGACCTTGCCGCGCTACCTCGAACAGGTACGCCCAGGGACTTCGAGCTTGGTGTCCGAGATCGATCCGGGCGTAGTCAAGATCGACAAGCAGCTCGGACTCGAGAGCCGCAACGGCATTGAGGTCCGCGTCGAAGACGCCCGGCTCGGTTTGGCTCGGCTTGCCGATGGCAGTCGCGACCTGGTGCTGGGCGATGCCTTTGGTGGCGTCAGCGTGCCGTGGCACCTCACCACACGCGAGACGGCGCGCGAGATTGAACGGGTGCTCACCGAGGAGGGCATCTATGTGATCAATCTCCTCGACTACGGCCCGCTCGCGTTCGCACGTGCCGAAGTCGCGACGCTGGCCGACACATTTGATCATGTGGCGCTCGCTACCGAGACCGACACCTTGACTCACGGCGAGAAGGCCGGCGGCAATCTGGTCGCGATCGCCTCTAACGCTCCGCTCAATGTCGCCCCCGTAGCCGCCCGCATTTCGGAGCGTGGGGCGGAGTGGGGCGTGATCACCGGTGCGGAACTTGCCGCGTGGACCGGCGGCGCCACAGTGCTGACCGACGACTATGCCCCCGTAGATCAGCTGCTCACCCCATACCCGAGCAGCTGATCTGCTGGCGTACCTCATTCTGGCCGGTTGTTCGCTGGCCCCGCGATGCGGTACGGGGTGTCGAATCCCTCATACATGAGGTGCGCGACCATCCCATCGGCAGCGTGTTTCAGGTTGTGGCAGTGGTCCATCCAGATGCCAGGGTTGTCAGCCATGAAGGCGACGTCGTAGTTTTCGTTGGCCGCGACGTTGAGTGAGTCGACCCACCACGGGCTTCCGGTGGCCGACACTTCGTTACGCCTCAGCACAACCATGCGGTGGCCGTGCAGGTGCATCGGATGCACCTCGGAACTGCGGTTCTCGATGTGTACCAGCGCCACATCCCCCTCGCGCACCATGAACATCGGGACGTTCGGATAAAGGTGGCCGTTGATCGACCACCACATTCCCGGGTGACCCTTGACAAAGCCGGGTCGACGATTGATCACATAGTCGAACCGGCGGGTGGCCTGTGCCGGGTCGAATCCGAGCGGGCTCGGTGCGCCGTACGTCAGCAGATCCAATTCCTCTCCAGGTTGCGGTGGCACCGGTACCTCGGCGCCTTCTGGCCCTATGACCACTGCGGTCGCCTTGGATAGCTGCACCCTGACCGCCGAGCCGTCACTTGGTACCTGCGCCTCGATGTCGGCTCGAGCGCCTGCGGTGAGTGTCACAGAGCTGCCGGACACCTGGCTGGGTTGGTGCACGTCGGTGCCGTCGATGGCGAGGAGCCGATAGGAGTTGCCGGTCCACACCTTGATCGGCCCATTGTCGGTGTTGCCGATCCGAACCCGGACCCGCTGCCCGGGTCGCGCCGGTACGTGGAGGTCCTCGGCCTTGCCGTTGATCGTGCGAACACCCCCGTAGGTGTGCGCGATCGCGGTCACGTCCACCTGCTGGGCGATGCCCGATGCCGGTATCACTACAAGGGATCCGAGGAGCCCTCCGGCAACCTGGGGGTTTGAGAGCTGATGGGAGTGATACCAGTACGAGCCGGCCCGATCGGCGACGAAACGGTACGTGAACTCACCCCCGACCGGCACGGCATCCTGGGTCACACCGGAAACGCCGTCCATGGCATTGGGTACGTCGACGCCGTGCCAGTGCAGCGTGACACCGGCGGTGATCGACTCATTGCGCAGATGCACCTCGACCAGCTCACCCGGGCTGACCCGGATCTCCGGGCCAGGCGACGTGCCATTGGCCGTGAATCCGGCGACAGACCGACCACCGATGGTCAGCACTTCCTGTCGTGTCACCAGGTCGACTCGTACATCCGCCGATCGCGTCGGGTCAGTGACCAGCTCCGTAATCGACCGCGCTGGCTCCGAGTGGTGGTGGCCGTGTCCATTGCTCTCGACCACACCGCCGTATTCGAGATGGCCCATGTCCATCACCGAGTAGGCCTCTGGCATCCGGCTCGCCTGCCACATCCAGGCCAAGGGGGCCACGATCGTCATCGTCGCGAGCACCGGTAGTGCGAGTCGCAGCCTTCGCTGAATGTGCGCCGTGCCCATGCCGAATTACGCGCCCGCGAGCGGCGTGCGCGCCCTTTTCTCAGAGGGCGCCCCCGAGTGTTGACCATCACTGAGTGATCTCCACGCGATGGCGATCAACACAACCCGAGCTGCGCCAACCAGCCAGGGAATCGGCACAGCGAAGCCAAGCCAGAAGATCGCCTCGACGGGAAGGAGGGCGACGTTGACGACCGCAGTCGGAACGCCGAATCCGGCGGCGTAGACCCAGGTCACGACGGCGGCCGCCCGTGCTGCCTTCATGTGCTGATCCGATCTGATGCGTCGCTGTTCATGACACCGGCGCAACGACCTGGTCCTCGACAGGGGTCGCACTACCCCGGGGTGCCGCATTGCGCAGCCGGCGACCCGCGTAAAGGGCTACACCGAACAGCACCAGGGCGTTGAGGCCATGCAGCGCGCCGGCCAGCGGGAACTCATGGCCGAGGAAGCCGATCTGGCCCTGCGCGACCACGAGCGCGAACACGATGACGGCCCACTTGATCGCTCCGCGCACCTTGGTGAAGAACGACACGATCAGGAGTGCGAGCGCGATCCCCGGGACTACGAAGGTCCCGTTGATGCCATGCACCAGGATGCCGAGCACCTCGGGGAAGGGCATTCCGCCACTCCCAACGGAACCCTCGATCACGGACTTGTCGAATACCCCGCCGCCGTCGACCCACCTGCCGAGTCCGGCAATCGCCCAGACCATAACCATGGCCTGAATAGCCACCTCGGCGGCCACGATGTACGCGAGCACCTTGTACGCGGTTCTCATGAGATTCCTTTCTTTTAGCTGACGGAGTGCGACGGGGCCTTGCCAAATACAGTGCGGGCTAGCACCAGGGGCCACACCGGAAGGCCTAACCAGCCAATGGCCGCGATGGCCACGCCAGGTACTACGAATGCGAGTTGGGCCGGCGAACCCCAGGGAAATTGCAGTCCGGCCGCGGCAATGACAAGGCCCACCGGGAAGGACACCCCGAGCAAAAGTCCGAAGCGGGTTACTGACCGCGGCAGGGCGCCGTGACGGTGGCCGGTCGAGCTGACCGTGATCACCCAGGCGTAGACCACCAAGAACATCGCCACAACGAGCCCGACCTGGACGTCGAACTCCAGGACACCGGCGACGAGCAGCAACTGCAGGATGGCGACAACGACCATGGCCCCGACCGCCGCAGCCGTCGCTATCCGCATCGATCGCGTGGGCGGCAGCCACCTGCGCAAGGCCAGCGCCACCGGGATGAACGTCAGGAACTGCACGATGATCACCATGTCGTTGGCGCTGCCAAGCCACATGAAGTCCTGGTCCGCCTCGGCCAGCGGACCACTGACGCCGAAGGGCTGCGCCAGCAGGAAGAACGAGACGAGCAGCACGTTGGCCACCAGCCCGGTGATGCCGGAGGTCAATGCCCACAACACAGGACCGGCGGTCCGCTGCCGCGCAGGATGGGTCTCAGTCAGCATGCCACCAGGCTCAGCGGGGACGTATCCCGCTGTCACGGGATCATGTCCCGTTCCAATCGGGATTCTTCGGAAAGCTGTGTGGCTGATTTATTCGCGGACACGGCAGGAAAGGCCGGAGAGCGATGCAGCGTCCTTCCATGCGATCTAGGCTGAGCCCCGCACTTCGCCGACTGAAGGGGTCCTTGCCGTCCGCACTCGCCACGAGCACCACGAGAATTGGGTCGTGAGTGCGTCGACTTCGGTGACGGTGGCCCAGCAGCGCGCCTGGCGGTCGAACCTCGCCCGCCGCGCACCAGCGATCGTCGCGGCCGTATTTGTGTTACTCGGTGTCATCGCTGTCGCGGTGCGCCTCGACGCCCCTTCTGACGGCACGGCCGTCTCGTTCTATCGCACCGACGGCGTCGTCGTCGACGTGCCGACCCCCGTCGACGGTCCCGGACTCCGGTCTGGCGATGTTGTCATCGAGATCGCCGGACATCGCCTCGCCGATGGACTGGGCGGCCTTGCCCGCCCGCAGCTGGGTGAGGAGATCGCCTACGACCTCAGGCGTGACGGGACCGCACAGGTACTGGTCCGCGTCGACCGCACAGACCCGTACCCGCTCCTAGTGGCCGGGTGGGGAAACTTAGCCTTCGTCCTCGCGCTTGCCGCGTTGGCGACCGCGCTTTACGTGCGGCGACCCGAGGAGCCGTCGACCACCCCGCTGCTGCTGGCGGGAGCCGGCTTGCTTGGCAGCACGCTCGCGTTTGTGACAGGCATTCCCGCCCTCGCCCTGGCGACCGATGGACCTGCGTTCTGGCTGTACAACCTGTGCGTGATTGGCGTCTACTCGTTTGCCTGGGGGCCGGCGCTGGCCTTCGGGCTGCAGCTACCGGGAGACGATCCGGCCCTCCGGCCTCGGCGAGCCACGCTCGCAATCGCCTACGCCGCCCCTCTCGCGCTGATGCTGGCCTGGATGGCCGCCGCCGCGGTGTTCGCGCCCAATGCCCTGCGCTGGTTCGATCTCGTGTACGCCGGCCAGACCGCCGTGGTCGCGGCGACGCTGGTGACAGGCGCAGTGCTCGGCATCGTGGCGTACCGGCGCAGCCGCGATCCGCTGACCCGTAGCCGGCTGCGGTGGCTTGCGGGCGGCAGCATCGCTGCGGGTGTGCTCGGCCTCGCCGGGTGGCACCTGCCGCAACTCATCACGGGCCAGCAGTTGCTGCCTTCAGGCGCGATCGGCCTGTCGGGGCTGCCATTCGTGCTGGGCATCGCGGTTGCGCTACGCCGGCACCGGCTGTTCGACATCGAGCGGCTGGCCAACCGGTCCCTTGTCTATGTCTCCCTGGTCGCCATCCTTGTCGCCGGGTACGCGGCGCTCGTCGCGGTGCTGGTCAGCGGGCTACGCCTCTCCGGAACTGTCGCAGCCGCGATCGCGGCGGCGGCCGCCGCGCTTACCCTCGCACCGCTGCGCAACGTTGCGCAGCGCACAGTGAACCGGCTGATGTACGGCGATCGGGACGATCCGGCCGGGGTCTTGGCACGGCTCGGGACGAGGATGCAGGCCGTCATGCTGCCGGACGAGGTGCTTCCGGTTGTGGTGGAGACCGTGGCCCAGTCGCTGCGGCTGCCGTACGTGGCGATCGACCTCACCGACGGGACGGGCGAGTTTGCGCTGGTTGCCGAACACGGTGTGCCGGTGGGAAATGTCCACTCCGAGACACTCACTCATCACGGCGAGACGGTCGGCCGGCTGCGGGTGTCCGAACGTGGCCGCGACGACCCGCTAGAGCCGGCCGATCTGGAGCTTATTCGCTCGCTTGCCCGCGAGGTGGGTCCGGCGGTCCAGGCGGTGCGGCTGCACCAGGACCTGCTCCGGTCACGCGCCGAGGTTGTTGCCTTGCGGGAGGACGAGCGGCGTCGGCTGCGGCGTGATCTTCACGATGGACTGGGACCGACGCTGGCCGCTATCCGTCTCAAGGCGGGGCTAGCGGCGCGTCAGGTCCCACCGGAATCGGCGGCCCGCAGGTTGTTGGGTGAAATCGATACCGAGGTCACGACCAGCCTTGCCGACGTACGGCGTCTCGTCGAGGCGTTGCGGCCTCCGGCGCTTGACGAACTCGGCCTGCTCGGCGCGGTGCGGTCGCGGGCCGCGGCTTTGGCCGGCGAGATGGAGATCGACGTCACCGGGTCGGATCAGCATGACGCGCTGCCGGCTGCAATCGAGACCGCCGCCTACCGGATTGCGGTGGAGGCCATGACGAACGCCGTACGCCACAGCAATGGGACGCGCTGCACCGTGTCGATCTTGGTCGCTGAGGCCGCTGTCGAGCTGACCATGCGCGATGATGGTGCTGGCCTGAAGCCGGACCGTACGCCCGGCGTCGGGCTGCGCTCGATGCGGGAGCGCGCCGCCGAAGTGGGTGGCACGCTGACCGCACGGTCGCCTCCGGAAGGTGGAACGGTGATCACGGCGAGATTGCCCATGAGTCTGGGAGGGCCAGTTGATCAAGTTGATCCTCGCTGATGATCATCCGGTCTTCATCGGCGGACTGCGGGCGGTCTTTGACGCCGAAGATGACATGACCGTGAGGTCGGTCGCCACCACCGGGCGGGATGCGGTAAGCGCAGCGACCGAATACCAACCCGATGTCGCCGTCCTCGACCTCAACATGCCTGACGGCGACGGGTTGTGGGTTTGCGGACAGCTTCGGGCAGCGGGCTTGCCGACGCGTGCGCTCATCCTCACCATGTACGACGACGATGAGAACGTGCTCGCCGCGCTCCGCGCCGGGGCGTACGGCTACACACTCAAGGGATCAGGGCCGGACGAGATCGTCGCGGCCGTCCGCGCGGTCGCTCGCGGCGAGGCGGTGTTCGGCGCGGGGATCGCGGCTCGAATGCTCAGCCACTTCAGCCGGTCGGCGGCGACATCGCCGTTTCCACAACTCACCGAACGTGAGCACGAGGTGCTGGGGTTGCTCGCCTCTGGCCGTGATAACGCTGCCATCGCCCGCCGCCTAGGAGTAAGCAGCAAGACGGTACGCAACCACGTCTCCAACATCATCACCAAGCTGCACGTATCCGACCGGTCCGGAGCGATCATCCGAGCGCGAGACGCGGGGATGGGTGGAACCGCCGGCTCAACCTGATCGGCGAATCGCGGCGTCCAGCCGAGTGATCAGTACCCGGAGATCACCAAGCCGATTATCGATCGTGTTCCGCAAGATGTCTGAGTCCAGGTCGGCGTACTGGTGCGCCAGCATGTTTCTCATGGCCACGATCTTTGGCCAGTCGTCAGGGGCTTCCGAGTCCAGGAGCTCCGAACTGACTCGGCTGATGGCGTCGATTGCCACCTCTAAGCGATGGCTGACTGCATCTCTGACCAGAACATCGTCGAGCCCACCTCGCCGAAGATGATCATCGAGTATGTGAAGATGCTCAACCGCATCCTGTAGATGATCAGCATCCCCACGTCGGCGCTTGATCACAGCGTGACGGCGTCGGCAAGAGCCGACGGGGCGACGCGCGGCTTCAACATCCTTGCCGGCACGACGTCCACCGGGTGGCCCAGCAGTCGCTGCAACTCGACATTGAGCCCAGCAAGGTCGAAGAGGTCGGCATCAGGTGCAAGATCGACGAGCAGATCGATGTCACTGGATGATTCGTCTTCGCCTCTCGCCACGCTGCCGAAGACGCGCACGTTCGAGGCTTTATGCTCGCTGGCGATGGCGAGGATCTCGTCACGGTGTTGGTTGAGCAATCTTCCGAGGCGCGAACTCGGCCTGAACTTCGCCACGCGGTAAGTCCTAAGGAGCCGCGACACTTCGGGCTGACTTCGGCCGATGGCCTGGGCGATCTCGGTCTGGGTGAGGCCACGGTCAGCTGCGTCGCCAACAGCCTTCAGCAATCTCGCGCTTGCACGGGCACGTTGCCGGTCTGTCTCGGTCGCGACCCGGCTTAGCCGCTTAACGAGGTGGGCATTCTCAGTCATATAGCAAATGCTATAGCGGACTCCCTTCCAATCCGAGTTGTCAGAGTTTCAGCAGCAAATATGGTGCCGAAATTCTGACAAGTCGGAGGAGAGAGAGCTCAGCCTCTAGTCGCCCAGGCCGGCTGAGCGCGCTCGTACGATCGCTTCAGCCCGGCTGCCAACCTGCAGCTTGCCGAAGATGCTTGAGATGTGGTTGCTGATCGTGTTCGTGGATAACCCGAGCTTGGCTGCGATGGCTTGATTGGACAGGCCGGAGGCGATCAATTCGAGTACCTCGCGCTCTCGTCGAGTCAGCTGGGCAAATGCGGGCTCAGCTGGCGCACTCAAAACCTGAAGCGCGCGCCGCGCGAGGCCAGGTCCGAATATCGCCTCACCGGCAGCCACGGCTTCGATTGCTCGCAGCAGGTCGTCGGCATCGGCGCCCTTCAGTACATAACCAAGAGCGCCGGCGCGCACCGCACCCAAGATCGACTCATCATCGTCGTACATGGTGAGCATCAGGATCTTGAGCGACGGCGCCGCCTTCGCGAGCCTGCGTACCACCTCGATCCCATTGAGGTCAGGGAAACCAATGTCAAGGACGAGAAGATCAGGCTTGAGCAGAACCGCCTCGCGAATGGCATCCGCACCGGTGCTTGCGGTCCCGACGAGTTCGTATCCCTCCATTGAAGAGAGCAGTGCGCGCAGACCCTCCCGCACCATCGCATGATCATCAGCAATGAGCACAGTGATCATGAAACCGCCAACGGCAGTGTCACGCGGACCTCGCCGCCGCTGGCGCCGGGACCAGCGCTGACCGAGCCGCCGACAGCTGCCGCGCGCTCTCGCATCGACGACAATCCGACTCCTGCGTTCCACGGTGTCCGGACCACGCCATCGTCGGTGATCTTCATCTGCAACTGATGATTGTCATCGACCCACAGCGCGATTGACGCTGACTCGGCATGCGCGTGCCGCAGCACGTTGGTCAACGACTCGGTGGCTATCCGATAAGCCGCGATCTCCACCGATTCCGGAAGCTGTCCAAGATCAGCAACTCCGTCGGTGCTCAACTGCAAGCGCGGCCCGCTGGGGGTTGGCACCGACTTCACGTAGTCCTGCAAGGCATCGACCAGGCCGCGGCCGTCCAGCAATGGTGGGCCTAAGTCATCCACCAACCCGCGTACGTCCGCGATGGCAGCGGCCACGTTGCGTTCCAACTCCCGAAGCAACTCCGCGGACTTGGCAGGTTCGCTGGTGGCGAGCCGTCTTGCCGCTGCAGCCTTCAACATCACGCCGGTGAGCGCCGGTCCGAGTCCATCGTGCAGGTCTTGTCGCAACCGCCGGCGCTCGTCTTCCCGGGCAGTGATCAGATGGGCTCGCGACTCGACCAGCTCGTCGGCCAGCTGGGTGGCCTGTACCGCGGCCGCGAGCAGATCAGCTAGCAGAGCAGCGATGCGCTGGTCAGCCTTCGACAGCTTCTGCTCGCCAAGCCGTGGGTTGATCAGGAGCTCCCCGATCTCCGCTGTTCCGCGCCGCAGCGGTGCTACAAATGGCTCGCCATGGAACTCTCCGATTGTGGCCAGGACCGTGCCGTTCACCCGGATCGCCGCAGCCGGAACGCGAAGGGTCTGGCATAGAGCGGCGAGCGCGCTTTCCAGGCCAGTGCTGCCGGAAGCATGCTCACCGAGGCGGCTGCCGACCTCGGCCACCGCTCGTGCCGGATCCTGCCGCGAACCGTATAACAGCCGGTCGATGCGTCGCTGCAGCCACAGTCGTACCGGATTGAAGATCACGGCCAATAGCAGCACGACGACCGCGGACTGCTCGGCAGTCCGGCTGCCGGCGAGTGCACGATCAAGCAGGGTGATCAATCCCAGGTAGCCGGCGACCACCAGTGCCGACAACAGCAGATAGAGCGCAAAGCGAGAGACCACCATCCGGATGTCCAGCAGTTGGTATCGCAAGACAGCGATCATGATCGCGATCGGGATCAGGGCAATCGCGAACAGCGACACTGGAGTCTGGATGCCCAGCAGGTCAGGCACGGTCCATGTGAGCAACAGGATTGCTACCGCAAGCAGCAGCCACAGCATCTGGCGCCGGATGCGGTCATCTCCCCGTACGTAGCGCAAGATCAGCGACAATGCTGCGGCGCCGTAGACCACGTTGCCCAGCACCTCAGCAACCGAGCCCAACCAGACAAACTCTTCGAACCGGGGCCATACCAGGTACGCCCGAACGCCGAGCCCCGCTGCGAGGTTGTCCCGAGGGAACAAGCTAGTGGCCGCGAACAAGATCGCGTTGAGCGCCACGATCGGAACCGTCCAACGCCAGCGTGGTGACAGGAAGCGCCCTGTCGGAAACAGCAGCAAGATCATTGGGACGCAGCAGGTGATCGCCCACGGCCAAGACACATTCGCCCAGGTGGCTATCAGCCGCCAAAAGGGCCTCTCATCTCCGGCGTACGACCCCCAGGCAAGCAGCGAAAACGCAGCAGCCGAGCCCGCGTAACATACGCCACCGGCCAACAGCAACCAGCCGATCGGATTGCGTGGGCGCTGCCAGGCGATCGGCCAGCCCGCAAGGGCGAGCGAGCCGCCGATCACAGCGTTGGTGACGACGAAATGGTTGAGCAGGAAGTTCCAGCCACGGTCCGACGCGATGCCGCCAGCGATAGCGACGAGGACCTCTGCCAGGGCGACCGCGAACAGGACTGGTGCCAGGACCGCAGGACCGATGCGCTCGCGCATGTCTCGATCATCCACCCCTTTCCCACTAGCCGCTTGGTGGCGGGCCACTAGCTGTGACAGCCGAATTCTCCTGCCCTGCTGGTGATCTTGCGCCTCCTGGTCGGTGGCGACCGCCGCCGATGCTGGCGACGCCCGATGCGTAACAGCAGAAAGGAATGAGCATGAGTAGCACAAGGACACCAGCCGAAACCGCGGTGGCAACTGATCAGCGCGGTCACCGACATCGAAGCGCCAAGCCTTCTCGCCCTCGAGATCTGCGCGGCTTTTGGCGGACCATGCTGGCGTTGATCGCGCCCCTGCCGGGCCTTCTCATGGCAGCCAAGATCATGGTCTCGCCATTCGGGAGCCGCGGAGACTTCTTAGCCGTCCTGTCAGGCGTGTCCGGCGATCCGGCGCGCCAACAGTTGGCACTCTGGCTGGGCTTGGCGTTTTCACTCACAGTGCTGCCTGGGGTGCTGGCCGTCGCCTGGGCTTCTCGCCGCAGATCGCCATGGCTCGCTCTGGCCGGGGGAGTGCTCGGTGTGATCGGTTTCAGCGTCGGCTTCGCCGTACCCGACTCGAGCGCCGCGGCGCTGGTGGCTGTCGAGCAAGGCCTCGACGCTAATAAGGTCGCTGTGATCAACGAGGTAGTGTCCGCGACGACCGTCGTCGGAGTGACCTCGGTGATCTTCCTGGTCGCCAGCTCGGCCGGGCTGATTCTGCTCGGGGTCGCGCAATGGCGGGCCAGGACCGGTCCTCGTTGGCTTGCGGCTCTGCTCGGCCTGTCCGGTGTGGCGCACATCCTCCCCGCCGGAACCACTGTGGCGGCCGCCGCCTGGCTCGCCACAGGGATCGGCAGCATCGGCGCGTCGATTGGCCTCCTTCAGTCTGCGAACGATGACTTCGACCTGGCACCGAACGGAAAGCAACCCGCAGTTCGGAATGCAGTCCAGTCTGGACGAGATGCTCGTACGGTCTGGCGCACACTGCTTGCAATTGCCGGGCCACCGCTCGCTCTCTCCGTCGCGATCGGCCGCTTCCTACTGCCGTACGACCAGTCCGACTCGCCCGAGATGATCTTCGAGAAGCTAGTGGCCCACCCGGTCTTCGTCATGGCGACCATCTGGATCGGCCTCGTCTTGGCGCCCACCTGCATCGCCGGCGCGGTCGCGGTCGGCTGGTTGAGCCGTCGGCGCGTGCCGATCATGACCACGATTGGCCTGATTCTGGCTGTCGTCGGCTACACGTGCTTGGCCGTCGGTAATTCCTTCGGCGAGCTCAGTACGGCGCTAGTGGGCACCCATCCTGAGGTCGATCGAGCGACTGCCTATGCGCTGGGTGCTGGGCTTGAGCTGGGGCCGGTGTCCAACCTGACCGGCACGTTGTTCGTCTTCGGGCATCTGATCGGCACGACCATCCTCGGTCTGGCCTTGTGGCGGTCGCGCGCTGTTCCGTCCTGGGCAGCGCTGCTGCTTGCCGCCTCCCAGCCGATTCACCTGGCTTCGGTGATGCTCGGCAACCGGCCGCTTGATCTCATCGGGTGGGGCGGCACTGCCCTGGGCTTCGCCGCAGCCGGCTGGGCGCTGCTGCGCCTGAACAATGACGACTTCGATCTGCCACCGAAGCTGGCTCGGGCGTGAACAGTTCGCGTAGTCAATGTGGGGAAGCTGGTGGATGCGGATATCGACTTCAGCCGTCTTCGTGAGTTGCTCGCGGCCTCGGGCGTAGCGATCGAACTGCTGTTGATCTTGACTTGCCTATCCGCGTACGTCTGCTCCGCTGACTCACGAGCCTGATCATGAGGCGATCCCCTCATTCCAGCGAGCTCAGGTCCTCGGGAACATCAACCGCGTACGGCTGCAACACGCCTAAGTCGATCACCTCAAGCGCTCGGGCGTTGGTCGAGGAGAGCACAACTGGTGGAGCTACGCCGGCCTCATGGGCCTGAGCCCAGCGTTCCGCAACCACACACCACCGATCACCAGGCTGCAGTCCCGGAAAGCCGTACTCCGGCGCCGGCGTGATCAAGTCATTGCCGACGCTGCGCTGCTGCTCGAGGAATTCCGCCGTCACCACGGCGCATACCAGATGGCGCGCCTGGGCCGGTCCCGAGCTGCAGCAGCCGTCGCGATAGAAGCCGGTAACAGGGTCAGTACCGCAGGCCTGTAGTTCGGTACCGAAGACATTCGTTTCACCGTCCACAGCCCCAATCTTGCCGCGCACCACTCAGGTGGTGAGGGCGGCGACTGAGACGACAGATCCCCAAGCCTGCGATGATCGTGACCGGGAGAGCCATGACACCACATGAGCGGGCAAGGGCCGGTAGCGAGCAGGCGCCGGTTGTCGCCCCGCTGACCGTACTGGTCGCTTCCGCGTTGCTGGTGCTGGCTCAGCTATACCTTGCGATCACGCTCGCGCCGGTTATCGGTGAGGTGTTCGGCGGCAGTGGGCGCGCCGCTGCAGCGGCCGTGGGCACGACGTACGCGCTGGCTTACGGGCTGGGATTTCTGATCTTTGGGCCGCTGTCCGACCGCTACGGACGTAAGCCAATCCTGGTCCCGGGGATGGTGGTGCTTGCGCTCGCTACTGCAGGCTTGGCGGCGGCGCCCTCGTTGCCAATGGTGGCGGTGCTGCGAGCCATCCAGGGTCTGCTGGCTGCGAGCTTCTCCACCGTGGCGTTGGCGTACGTCGGCGAGGCCCTCCCGCCGCGGTGGCGGTCCACCGGGATCGGCGCGATGTCGACCGCCTTCCTCTCGGCCGGCATTGTCGGTCAGGTGTATGCGCAGGCGGTTGCGCAAGCTCTCAGCTGGCGCTGGGTATTCGGCCTAGCAGCGCCGGCGTTCTTGATCGCGGCAACCGCAATGGCGTTGATCTTGCTCGAGCCGCCTCGAAGCGCCACTCCGATCAGCTTGGCGCAGAAGTACAAAGAGCTCGGTGCAATGGCCGTCCGACGCGAGCTGACGCTGCTCAACGCCGCGTCTTTCCCCGTGTTATTGAGCTTCGTTGCGATGTACGCGGCCCTCGGTCCGGTCTTGCGGACTCAGTTCGGACTGGACGAAACCGGCGTTCTGTTCGTTCGTTTGGCCGGGCTCCCGGCAATCTTGCTGGCCCCCCTTGCCGGTTGGCTCGTCGGCCGTTACGGTCCCATCCGGGTCTCCGTAGCCGGATACATGATCGCCGCGGCGGGGCTCGCCGCGGAGGGTATCTCGGTCTCTGCGCCGTGGGCGCTGATCATTTCCAGCGTGATCTTCGTCCTGGGCGTTGCCACCATCGTGCCTGCGGTCATCGCGGTCGTTGGTGGCCGCGGCGGCTCGTCTCGCGCCAGCGCGCTGTCGATCAACGGCGTAGCGGTGTTCGCCGGAGCATCCCTCGGTCCACTCGCAGCCCAGCTCCCGATCGGCTTCACCGGCCTGATGCTGATCCTCGCAGTGCTGCTCATGATCGCCGCCGGACTGGTCACGATCAGCACTCGACGAAAAGCTGACCTAACCGTGTAGGACTCGACGACTCGCGCAACCGCTGTCGGCGCATCGACCAACAGCGCCCAACGACCTTCTCCCCCAATTGTCTTCCCTCCGATGTCACAGGCTGCCGGGCTGTCTCGTCTCAGGTTTCAGAGACCGAATCAGGAATCAGGAAGGTGGAAGATCATGCGGGTTTTCGTGGCAGGCGGTACCGGGGCGATCGGGCGTCGTCTGGTGCCACAGCTGGTGGCCCGTGGGCACCAGGTGACGGCTACGACGACGAGCGCGGGCAAGCTGGGACTGCTCGAGCAGTTGGGCGCCGAAGGCATGGTGATGGACGGGCTGGATGCGGCCTCGGTGGGCGAGGCGGTGGCGGCGGCCCGGCCGGACGCCATCGTGCACGAGATGACGGCGCTTTCCGTGGTGCACAACGGCAAGCCCAACTTCAGGCACCCCGAGCGGCTCACCGCCACCACCAACCGGCTGCGCACCGAGGGAACGGACCACCTGCTGGCCGCCGCCGATGCGACCGGCGTGCCCCACGTCGTGGCGCAGAGCGTCGCAACCTGGACCGGAATCGGGGATGGTGGACGGGTGAGCGAGGAGGACCCGCTGCCGTGGGAGGAGTTGGGGCCGAAGATGCGCGGGGCGGCTGAGGCGCTCCGCTACGTCGAGGACGTGGTTGTCAAGTCGGGTGGCGCGGTCCTGCGGTACGGCGGGTTCTACGGTCCGGGCTCCACTGACGACGTGGTCGGGCTCGTGCGCAAGCGGCAGTTCCCGCTTGTCGGGAGCGGCGCCGGCTACTTCAATTGGGTGCATCTCGACGACGCGGCAAGCGCTACCGTTCTGGCGGTGGAGCAGCAGGCGAAGGGCGTGTTTCACATCGTGGACGATGAGCCTGCTCAGGTCCGGGAGTGGCTGCCGTATCTCGCCGAAAGCGCAGGGGCGAGGCGGCCGATGCGGCTGCCCAAGTGGGTGGCCCAGCTGCTGGCGGGGGAGATGGTGAAGGTACTGACCGAAGGGCGCGCCTTCTCCAACGCCAAGGCCAAGCGGGAGCTCGGCTGGGAGCTGCGATACCCGTCGTGGCGCCAGGGTTTCAAAGAAGAGTTCGCGTGACCCGTGGCGAGGAGTTTGAGGAGCTGCGGCCGCTGCTGTTCGCGATCGCGTACCGGATCCTTGGCAGCGTGGCCGAGGCCGAGGACGCGGTTCAGGAGACCTGGCTGCGCTACGAGTCCTCCCAGACACAGCCCGTGTCGCCCAAGGCTTTCCTCTCGGCCGTGGTGACTCGGATCTCGATCGACGTGCTGCGGTCGGCCCGCGTCCGGCGGGAGAGCTACGTCGGGCCGTGGTTCCCCGAGCCTTTATTGACCGATCCCTATGAGGATCCGGAGCGCTCGGCGGAGCTGGCGGACTCGTTGTCGATGGCGGCCCTTTTGCTGCTGGAGCGGCTGACCCCGCTGGAGCGTGCGGTCTTTGTGCTGCGGGAGGTGTTCGGGTTCAGCTTTCCGGAGGTCGCGGCTGCGGTCGGGCGGTCGGAGGCGGCGTGTCGCCAGCTCGCGGTCCGGGCGCGACGCCACATGGACGTTGGGCGGCCTCGGTTCGAGGCGGACCGCCGGGAACGCGAGGAGCTGGCGGCGCGGTTCTTCGACGCGCTTCGGGATGGTGACGTCGACGGGCTGCGGGAGTTGCTCGCCGCCGACGTCCAGATGGTCGGGGATGGGGGAGGCAAGGCGCCCGGACTTGCCAGGAGTGTGATCGGTGCCGACAACGTGGCCCGCGTGCTCGCGTCGGGCTTCCCGGTGCTCTTCCGGATCGACGCGAAAGTGGAGCCACATGAGCTGAACGGTCAGCCGGGCGCGATACTTCGGGATCGGGCCGGCAACGTGGTCAGCACGCTGACACTCGACGTGCTCGGTGGGCGGATCCAGACGATCCGCGCGGTGATCAACCCCGATAAACTCGGGCACCTGGGTCCGGTCGCGGACGCCTGGGCGGTTGCACGCGAGGCGCAACAGGCTCACCGGACTGCACGGAATGACCAGAAGA
>JBKPBV010000153.1:0-7135 GCA_046727055.1 Actinomycetota bacterium
GATCCTGACCGTAATCTCGCGCTCGAACTGGTCCGAGCGACCGAGGCGGCCGCGATCAACTGCTCGCGGTACATGGGCTTTGGCGACAAGAACCAGGTGGATCGGGCGGCTGTCGACGCGATGCGTCCGGTGCTCGGTTCGGTCCGCATGAACGGCATCGTGGTGATCGGCGAGGGTGAGAAAGACGAGGCACCCATGCTCTACAACGGCGAGCGGGTCGGCGATGGCTCTGGGCCGGAATGGGACATCGCAGTGGATCCTGTCGACGGCACCACACTGACCGCCAAGAGCCTCCCCGACGCCGTCAGCATCATCGGCGTATCCCCGCGTGGCACGATGTTCTCCCCCGGCCCTGCGGTGTATATGCAGAAGTTGGTCGTCCCCGGACATGCGGCGGATGCTGTTGATCTTGACGCGCCGATCGCAGACAATCTCGCCAAGATTGCTGACGCGACCGACCGCGGCGTCTCCGACCTCACAGTCTGCGTCCTCGATCGGCCACGACACGCCGAGCTGGTCGCATTAATCCGAGCGGCGGGTGCCCGGATCCGATTCCTGCTTGACGGGGATGTGGCCGGCGCGATTATGGCTGTAACTCCGTCGACTGGAGTCGATGCGCTGGTTGGCATCGGCGGCACCCCGGAAGGCGTCCTCGCCGCCTGTGCACTCCGCTGCCTCGGTGGCCAGATGTTCGGTCGGCTGATCGCGCGAAACGACAGTGAGCGTGCGGCGATCTTGGACGCGGGCTACGACCTTGACCGGGCGCTGACGACGACTGACCTGGTCGCCGGCGACAATGTTTTCTTTGCTGCCACAGGTGTTACCGACGGCTCATTGCTCCAGGGCGTGCGATTCGAAAGCCACCGCATCATCACCCAGTCCCTTTCGATGCGATCCCGATCAGGCACGATCAGACTGATCGAGGGTCGCCATGACCCGGAGCGATCGTTCCTGGTCAACCCCTGAGGACTACCGATGTTCTCAACGACCTCCCCACTCGGTCCTGCTGCTCGGGCATCGGCCCTCGATCGCCTCGCAAGCGAGGATCTGGACGTTCTTGTCATCGGCGCGGGCGTCACGGGCTGCGGCTGCGCGCTCGACGCTGTCACGCGAGGTCTCCGCGTAGGGCTAGTGGAAGCCCGCGACTTCGCAGCCGGAACCTCAAGCAGGTCCAGCAAGTTGTTCCACGGCGGGCTCCGCTATCTAGAGCAGCTCAACTTTGCACTTGTGTTCGAGGCCCTCAAGGAGCGCTCGCTGGCTCTCAACAAGCTGGCCCCGCACCTGGTCAAGCCTGTGCCGTTTCTCTACCCGTTGACGCGGACAGTGATCGACCGCAGCTACGCAGGGCTCGGCATTGGGGTGTACGACCTCATGGGAGCCGGGCGCGGAGTACCACATCACCTGCGTCACTTGAGCCGGAAGCGCACGTTCGAGTCGTTCCCATCCGCAAAGCGCGGGGGCCTTATTGGCTCGATCAGGTTCTACGAGGGCCTGGCGGACGACGCCCGGCACACGATGATGATCGGACGTACCGCGGCACACTACGGCGCAGCCGTGGCCACCAGTACCCGGGTGGTCGGCTTCCTGCGGGAGGCTGACCGTGTCGCCGGCGTCACGGTCCGTGATCTTGAGTCTGGGCGCACGTTCACCATCCGTGCGAAGCAGACGATCAACGCCGCCGGGGTTTGGATCGATGAGCTCCAGCAGATGCTCGGCGGTCGGGGTCAGTTCCAGGTCCGGGCATCTAAAGGTATCCATCTCGTGGTGCCGCGAAACCGCATCAACTCCATGACCGGGCTGATTACCCGAACTGAGAAAAGCCTGCTCTTCATCATCCCCTGGAGGAGCCACTGGATCATCGGCACAACCGACACAGATTGGCAGCTGGATCGAGCTCATCCCGCAGCCAGCCAAGCCGATATCGACTACCTGCTGGGGCATGCCAACACGCTGCTGGAGGACCCACTGACGCGAGAGGACGTGGTCGGCGTCTACGCGGGTCTTCGGCCGCTACTCGCAGGCGAATCCGACTCAACTTCCAAGCTATCCCGCGAACACGCGGTCGCCTCCCCCGTCCGGGGTCTGGTCGCCATAGCCGGCGGCAAATACACCACCTACCGCGTGATGGCCAAGGACGCCGTCGACGCGGCAGTCCGCGATCTGAACCGGAAGGTGCCGGAGTCGTGTACTGAGGAGGTACCGCTGTTGGGCGCCGAGGGCTACTACGCACTGTGGAACGCCCGGCCGTTGCTCGTCGACGAGACCGGCCTGCGTGACGTGCAAGTTGAGCATCTGCTCAACCGCTACGGCTCTTTGTTGCCCGAACTGCTGGAGATGATCAAATCCTCGCCTGAGCTGGCCCATCCGCTGGACGGTGCACCGGAATACCTCAAGATCGAAGCCGTGTATGCCGCCTCGCACGAGGGTGCCCTGCACCTGGACGACATCTTGGCCCGGCGTACCAGGATCTCCATCGAGACATGGGACCGCGGCGTCGCGGCAGCGCCTGAGGTCGCCCGCCTGGTCGCGCCAATCTTGGGCTGGGAGCCTGCTGACGTGGATCGGGAGGTGGAGCACTACCACAAGCGGGTTGCAGCTGAGCGCGAGTCCCAGGACCAGCCCGACGATCTCTCCGCTGACGCCGCCCGTCTCGGCGCCCCCGACGTCCGGATGGGTCGCCTCCATTGACAGCTGCATGAACGACGAGCCAGCCAGCGCCGTGATGTCATCGGTCGCTACCTCTCAGAGCAATGCACCGTGATCATTAACTCCGAGACCAAGCTGCGGGCCGGTGAGAACGTCATTCATGACACGCGGGTGGCGGTACGCCGCCTGCGCAGCACAATCCGGGTGTCTCGGAGCTGTTCAACCCCTCGGAGGCCGAGGGCCTAGAGCAGGAGCTGGTGTGGTGGGCAACCCTGCTCGGCAACGTGCGAGATCTGGACATCCTCGCGCAGCGGCAAGCCACCTTGTTGGCAGAGCTGCCGGCTGAGCTTATTCTGGGCTCGGTTTCCTCGACCCTCGAGGCCGAGATCGCAGTGCAGCGCAAGCATGCCGTGAACGCGATGACGGAGGCGCTGAGCTCTGAGCGCTACCGCAAGCTGATCGGTCTCATCCATCACTGGCGCAGTGATGCTCCATTCACTCCCGCCGGCGAAGCACCTCCCGACGCGATCGACCCGGACATCAAGATGGCTGAGAAGAAGGCCCGAAAGCGGCTCTCCAAGGCCGTCGCATCGCGCCGGGCGGGGATGCCTTCCGATGAGCTGTTCCACAGCGCCCGAAAGGCGTCGAAGCGCTATCGCTATGCGGTAGAGGCGGCCTCGCCGGTCTGGGGAAGCAAGGCCGACGAGATCATCTTGCAGCGCAAGGACCTGCAAGACCTGCTAGGGAGTCATCAGGACAGCATCATGAGCGCCCACTTTCTGCGCGAGCTCGGCACTCGAGTGGGCATCCGGTCAGGCCAGAATGGATTCACTTACGGAGTCCTCTACGCTCGCGAGATCGCAGCCGACGACTCGCTGCTAGACGAGCTCAAACCCTTCCTTAGGTCCCATTAATCCGCGTCGCCCGGTGACAGACTGACAACAGGGCACGCAGGGAGGAGGACCGCTTTCGATGGCCAAAACACCCGCACCACCCGAGGACGACTTCACCGAGCGAATCGTCGACATCGACGTCTCCTCAGAGATGCAGACCAGCTTCTTGGAGTACGCGTACTCGGTGATCTACTCCCGGGCCCTTCCCGACGCCCGGGACGGTCTAAAGCCGGTACAGCGCCGGATCTTGTATGCGATGGATGAGATGGGCGTACGGCCGGACCGGGCACACGTCAAGTGCGCCCGCGTCGTCGGTCAGGTCATGGGTCAGTACCACCCGCATGGCGACACCGCGATCTATGACGCGCTTGTCCGGATGGCACAGCCCTGGACGATGCGACTGCCCTTGATCGACGGCCACGGCAATTTCGGGTCCCTGGACGACGGACCGGCGGCCATGCGTTACACGGAGTGCCGAATGGCGCTCGCGGCGGCGGCGATGACCGATGGTCTGGACGAAGACACCGTTGACTTCAAACCGAATTACGACGGAAAAGATGTTGAACCGACGGTGCTCCCGGCAGCCTTCCCCAATCTGCTTGTCAACGGGGCAACCGGGATCGCGGTCGGGATGGCAACCAACTGCCCACCGCACAACCTGGTCGAAGTCGTCCAAGCCCTCCGCCACCTGATCAAGCATCCAGACGCCGACATCGACGAGCTGATGCGCTTCATTCCAGGACCCGATCTGCCGAGCGGCGGCAAGATCATCGGGCTGGACGGCATTCGGGATGCCTACCACACTGGGAAGGGATCGTTCCGGATACGCGCGACCGCTCGCATTGAACAGGTGCACCCGCGTCGCAAGGGCATCGTGATCACCGAGCTGCCGTACTTGATCGGCCCGGAGCGAGTGATCGAACAGATCAAAAGCCTCGTCAACGCCCGCAAGCTGCAAGGAATAGCCGACGTCAAAGATCTCTCGGATCGGGCGAACGGGACTCGTCTGGTGATCGAGATCAAGAGTGGCTTCAACCCCGACGCGATCTTGGAACAGCTGTACAAGCTGACCAAGATCGAGGACAACTACGCCATCAATGCCGTCGCACTGGTCGACGGGCAGCCACGCACCCTGACACTGCGGGATCTGCTCACCGTCTATCTCGAACACCGTTACGAGGTGACAAGGCGCCGCACCGAGTTCGCGCGAGCCAAGGCCCAGGAGCGCCTTCACCTGGTCGAAGGGTTGTTGATCGCAATCCTCGATATCGATGACGTAATCGCTATCATCCGTACCTCAGATGACACAGCCCAGGCCCGATCCCGGCTGATGGAGGTGTTCGAGCTGTCGGAGACCCAGGCCAACTACATCCTCGAGATGCCACTGCGCCGGCTCACCCGATTCAGCCGTATCGAACTCGAGACCGAGCGCGGCAAGCTGGAAGTGACCATCGCAGAGCTCATCGAGATCTTGGAAAACCCCGAACAGCTGCGCACCCTGGTCGGCAATCAGCTCGCCGAAGTTGCCCGCCAGCACGGCACTCCCCGCCGCACGATCTTGCTGGCCGCCAGCGGTGTGACGGCTACCGCCGCCGCTGCTCCGTTGGAAGTCGCAGACGATCCCTGTTGGTTGCTGCTATCCTCCGCTGGCCTGCTCGCCCGAACCAACCACGCCCAACCGCTCCCGGCGGTCGGTTCCCGCGCCAACCACGACGTCATCGTGTCCAAGATCATCTCCACGGCGCGTGGCGAATGCGGGCTGGTCACCAGCACCGGCCGGCTGATCAAGATCAGCGCGCTGGATCTCCCCACGGTGCCGATCACTGCGCACGCACCGAACCTTCAGGGAGGCACCCATGTCAGTGAGCTGGTCACGCTGCAAGCCGGGGAGAAGGTGCTCTGCCTGACAACGTTGACCGAGGATTCCCTCGGCCTGGCGCTCGGCACGGCTCAGGGTGTGGTGAAACGGGTCAATCCGGAGGTTCTCGGCAAGGACTCCTGGGATCTGATCCGGCTAGAGGCTGGTGACCGCGTCGTTGGCGCGGTCGAGCTTACGACGACCAAAGCCGAGCTGGTCTTTGTCACCAACGATGCCCAGCTGCTGCACTTCCCGGCCGCAGCGGTGCGGCCGCAGGGCCGCGCGGGCGGAGGCATGGCCGGCGTCAAACTCGGCATCGGCGCTAGCGCGATCTACTTCGGCGCCGTGTCTGCGGCTGACGCGGTGGTCGCGACCGTCTCAGGCACTTCGCGTGCTCTTCCTGGCACAGATGCGGGCTCGGCAAAAGTCACAGCCTTTCGTGAGTATCCGGCCAAGGGCCGGGCGACTGGCGGAGTACGCTGCCACCGGTTCCTCAAAGGTGAGGATTCCATCCTGCTCGCCTGGGCGGGCCCGGCTCCCGCCATCGCTGCTGCACCAAGCGGCAGTCCCGTTGCGTTGTCGGCCGCTGATGCTCGACGTGACGGGTCAGGAACCCCGAGCAGTCAACCGATTGCGGCGATTGGATCGGCCGCTGCCGGCTCAGCGCTTTGACGTGGGTTCGCCTCCGGCGACTGCAGGAGCCTTCGGGGAAGCCTCGACAGCGCGCGATGGAGACCGATACGCATGGAACGCGCGCCACATCACCGGCCGGACAAACAGCGAGTCACTGACGGCACTTTCGGGCGGATCCCTTTGCCAACAACGAGAAATTCGCTGCACACTTTGATCAACATGGTTTCGACGGGGGCCAAGGCCTGGCGTACTGATCATCACCTGCATGGACTCGCGGATCGTGCCCCTCGAAATGGTCGCGCTGACCTTCGGTGACGCCAAGATCATCCGGACACCGGGGGCCGCTTCACGACATCGCGCTGGCTGGCTGCATCGCAGGTGTCCACCTGCTTGAGCGGATCGCGCACCGCTGATCGGAGGAGGAGCGAGGAGACACGCTTTCGTCTCCGAGCGAGTAAGACGGCAGCGGATTCCATGCGCGATCCGCCGCGACGCGGAGCGTCGCAAACTATAGGGGTCAATCGCATTATGGTGATCCCGCACAGCCGTTGTGCGATGGCCGCGGCCGATGACGATGTGATCATCCAAAGTATCCGAAATGCCAGCGGCGCCGACGCCTCATGGGTGCGATTCGGCGCCTCGGCCGACAAGCGGCGTACCCTGCATCGCGACGTCGAGAAGCTCGGGAAGCACCCGCTCGTTGGCGATCGCGCCCTGGTGGGTGGTTTTCACTACGACGTGGACACAGGGTTGCTCGAGCATTGGGCTTAAGCCGAACGCTTGAGTCGCACCGCGAGCGTCGGAGTCGCGCCGCTGGCGATCGGAGGAGCGATGAGCGAACTATTAGGTGAGTGGAGTTGGATTCGTTGCTGCGTTCGCGTCGAGTGACAACGACGCCAGCTTTCAGCGCTACCTGCGCGAGCGGTGCCCCAGAAACTACGTATCGATAGTTGCTGCATCCAGGACGTACGCCCCGTCGATGATGAACTCCTTGCGCGGGCCCACGTCGTTGCCCATCAACATCTCGAATGTAGTCTCGGCAAGTAGGCCGTCATCCACCGTCATCCGGCGCAGCGTACGGTGCCTGGGACTCATCGTTGTCTCA
>JBKPBV010000154.1:0-5474 GCA_046727055.1 Actinomycetota bacterium
GTCGACGTCTTCCTCACCCACGATGGGCAACTCGTGATCAATGAGATCAACACCATGCCTGGCTTCACCCAGCACTCCATGTTCCCGCGGATGTGGGCGGCCAGCGGTGTGCCCTATCCGGAGCTGATCGAGCGCTTGATCACGTTGGCACTCCGCCGTCCTCTGGGGCTCCGGTAGCAGCTGCAAGCGACCATTCAATAGCGCGAGCAGCTCCAAATTCAAATGTGGACCACAGGGCAGGTCACAGTGCGTGTGATGCCAGGCACCATCTGCACTTTGGCCACCACCAGTTGGCCGAGTTCGTCGACACTGGGCGCTTCGGCACGCACAATGACGTCGTAAGGACCCGTCACATCTTCGGCCAGCGTGACACCTTGAATGTCGCTGATCGCGTGCGCAACGTCAGCCGCCTTGCCGACGTTGGTCTGGACCAAGATGTATGCCTGTACGACCATCAGGTGGTACCTCCTGTGTTTCAAGACGGCGGTGTCTGCTCACTCTCAGCGCGCATCGTCAGTCATTGGTCATAGACCGCGTACGCTCGCCGATGTGCGTCACGCTACATCGTTCGGCGCCGTCGCGCGTATCGGGGATCACGGGAGGTTTCGGTGAATCTGAGCCGCAGCGCAACGCTGGCCGAGGTGGGGGAGTTCGCTCTCATAGCGGCGATCACTGAAGGTTTGTCGTTGGCGAGTGATGTCTGGGTTGGTGCGGGCGATGACGCCGCGGTGCTTTCGATCGAAGATGCAGTCGCAGCGTCGGTGGACGTGCTCGTCGAGGGAGTGCACTTCCGCCGCGCCTGGTCCGAGGCTGGTGATGTCGGGCGAAAGGCGGTGGCGGTCAACGTCGCCGATCTTGAGGCAATCGGCGCCCGCGCCACTGGCCTCCTGGTCGGTTTCTCAGCCCCGGGTGACCTTGCGTTGGGGTGGGTCCTTGATTTTGCCCAGGGCCTTAGCTGGGAAGGCCAAGCGGCCGGGGTGAGTCTGCTGGGCGGTGACGTGACGAAGGCCCGCGACATCACGATCGCTGTCACCGCTTTGGGCACACTCGACGGGAGGGAACCTGTGCTGCGATCCGGGGCGCGCCCGGGTGATCTGGTCGCCATTCACGGCCGGCTGGGCTGGGCGGCGGCTGGGCTTGTGGTGCTTGGAAGGGGCTTCCGCTCACCGCGTGTGCTTGTCGACGCGTATCGCGTGCCTCAGGTCAGCTACGGCGCTGGCGCTGCCGCAGCCCGTGCGGGAGCCACGTCCATGATCGACATCTCCGATGGCCTACTCGCCGATCTGGGACACGTGGCCGGGGCCTCTGGGGTGCTCATCGACCTCCATCAGGAAGCATTCGAGGTGGCCGAACCACTCCAGGCAGTTGCCGGCGCCACAGGCGCGGACCCGTACACCTTCCTCTTCACCGGCGGTGAAGACCACGCTTTGGCGGCCACCTTCCCTGCTGCGGATTCGGTACCGGAGGACTGGCTGGTGGTGGGCAGAGTGGAGCAGCCGGACCATGATCAGGCCAGCGTCTTGGTGGATGGCACGACATGGGAATCGCCTACGGGCTTCGACCACTTTCGCGCTGCGCGACCTTCGGAGCCACGCAGATGAACCTGCCCACCGCGCGCGTACTCACCATTGCCGGGTCAGACTCAGGTGGCGGAGCTGGCATCCAAGCCGATCTCAAGACCATGCTGGCGCACGGCGTTCACGGGATGACCGTGCTCACCGCGGTCACCGCACAGAACTCCGTCGGCGTGCAGGGCATCTGGCCGCTCCCCGCCGAGGCCGTCCGCGCCCAGTTCCACAGCGTGATCGACGACATCGGTCTGGACGCGATCAAGATCGGCATGCTCGGCAGTGAGGACATTGTGGCGACCGTGGCCGATCGTGTTGCTGTTCTTGATCCAGCTGTGCCGGTTGTGGTTGACCCGGTGTGCGTCAGCAAGCATGGTGATCGGCTGATTGATCAATCGGCGGTCGCCGCAATGCGCACTCTGTTGTTCCCTTGCGCAACGGTGATCACTCCAAATCTCCACGAAGCTGCCCTACTGACGGGGCGTTCCGCTGAGACCGCTGCGCCGATGCTTGCTGACCTTCTGCTTGGAAACGGCCCGAAGTGGGTGCTGATCAAGGGAGGTCATGGCGAAGGTGATGCGACCGATTACCTGAAGAGCCGGGATGGTAGTGACTTCAGCTACACCGCCGCTCGAGATGACAATCGGCATACACACGGCACCGGGTGCACCCTTGCCTCAGCACTGGCAAGCCGGCTGGCCCTGGGCCGCAGTGTGCCGGAGGCGGTGGGACTGGCCAAGGCGTATGTAACCGGAGCCATCGCCGCAGGTTTTGCACTTGGCCGCGGCATCGGGCCGACAGATCATCTGTGGCAGCTTCGTGACCAGCTGCCTCCGTTGGTCAATGAGGGGCCGATGGTTGGGCCCAATGGTTGGGTTGAGCCTCGGCGTGTGACCAGTCCATAGCGCTATTGCTCTTGTAGCCTCGCAAGCATGGCGACCCGCGCGTCTTCCCCATCGCGGTCCCGTAGCAGGTCTGGTGCAGCCCAGCGCGCGAAACCGCGGTCGACCGGAAGCAAGAGATCCACATCTGCCGTTGCGGCTCAACCCAGTGCCCGGCGGCGGCGCTCTGGCAGAAGCCGGTCACGACGTCCTCAGCAACGCCCTTCGGTTTTCGATCAGCTTCTCCTCGGTGTTGCCGCGATCTTGAGCCAGCTTGCCCACGCCCTTGGCCGAGCCGTACGACGGATCGGACCCGCAGTGGAGGAACTCGACCCGGCGCTGCGGCGAGACGGAATCGGACTGTTCCTGCTGGGCAGCGCCATCGTCGTCGGCGCGGCGGTCTGGTGGGGCTTGCCGGGCGAGGTTGGTCACGCCGTCTTCATCGGCGTCGCGAGCACGATAGGCACCCTCTGCTACGCGGCGCCAGTCCTCTTGGCGCTCATGTCCTGGCGAACATTGCGGCATCCGGATCGCAACGGTCCCCTAGGGCGGCAGGTGATCGGCTGGAGCGCGATCTTGCTGGGCTTGCTGGGCTTGATCAACATCGCCCGCGGGTTACCTCGAACCAACGAGCCCGAGAGACTCAGAAATGCGGGGGGGATCATCGGCTATGTCTCCTCCAGCCTGCTCTCTGACCTGTTGACCGTCTACGTCGCGATACCGCTGCTGATCTTGCTCCTGCTGTTCGGAGTGTTGGTCGTCGTCGGTATCCCGCTACACCAGATTCCCGCTCGGGTGCGCGCAGCTCGGGCACAGCTGCGACGTCGCCCCGCGGTGATCGAAGGTGAAGTGGGCCGTGAGCTGGAGTACGGCGGCAACCAAGCGTACGACACTCCGGTGATCGGCGGCAGGCATGGCAGCGGGGCCGCGGAGACGCACGGACTGGACCCGTCGGCGCCGGAGGATACCGAGGCCACAGTGGACGCAGGCTTGGAGCCACGCCGCTCAGTCACGGCTGGATTACCGCCCGGTGTGACGGTGCATGGCGTCGATGGCGAGTTAGAGGCTCCACCGCATACGCCGATGCCGCAGCGCGTAGAGCAGCTCCAGCTATCGGGCGATGTGCAGTATCTGCTTCCTGACCCCGCCATCCTGAAGCACGGCAGCGTACATAAAGCACGTACCAATGCCTCCGACGCCATTGTCCATCAGTTGACCGAGGTGCTGCTCCAGTTCGAGATCGACGCGCGCGTCACCGGCTACAGCCGCGGTCCGACGGTAACCCGGTACGAGGTCGAGCTGGGCCCGGCGGTGAAGGTGGAGAAGATCACAACACTGAGCCGGAACATCGCGTACGCGGTGGCGAGCGCGGATGTGCGGATCTTGTCCCCGATCCCAGGAAAGTCCGCCATCGGCATCGAGATTCCCAACAGTGACAAAGAAGTCGTCTCTTTAGGGGATGTGCTGCGTTCGGCCCGTGCCAGAAATGATCATCATCCGATGACCGTCGGTTTGGGCAAAGACGTCGAGGGTGGCTTCGTCGTGGCGAACCTGGCAAAAATGCCACACCTGCTGGTTGCCGGTGCCACCGGATCGGGCAAGTCGAGCTTCGTCAACTCGATCATCACCTCGATCATGATGCGGGCCACACCCGATGAAGTCCGGATGCTCCTGGTGGATCCAAAACGCGTCGAACTGACTGCGTACGAGGGAATACCGCATCTGGTGACACCGATCATTACCCATCCCAAGAGAGCAGCCGAGGCGCTGCAATGGGTGGTCCGCGAGATGGACATGCGATACGACGACTTGGCAACGTTTGGTTTCCGGCACGTCGACGATTTCAACAAAGCCGTTCGCACCGGCTTGGTCAGGCCGGCGACACCCGCCCCAGCCAGCACCGGTGAACCGTCGCCTCCGCTCGATCCGGCCTCGATTCGAGCAGTTTCGCCCTATCCGTACCTTGTGGTCATCGTGGACGAGCTCGCCGACCTGATGATGGTGGCGCCGCGCGATGTCGAGGACTCGGTGGTCCGCATCACCCAGCTCGCACGAGCCGCTGGAATCCACCTGGTAGTGGCCACCCAGCGGCCCAGTACCGATGTGGTCACCGGGCTCATCAAGGCGAACGTGCCGAGCCGCCTCGCGTTCGCGACATCCTCGATGACCGACTCCCGAGTCATCTTGGACCAGCCGGGGGCGGAGAAGCTGGTTGGTCAGGGTGACGGGCTCTTTCTACCGATGGGGTCTAGCAAACCGATTCGCATCCAGGGCGCGTGGGTCACCGAGCAAGAGGTGCGAGCCGTTGTGGGCCATGTCAGTGGTCAGCTCAAGCCCAGCTACCGCGAGGACGTCATTGTGACATCCGAGTCCTCGGGCAGGGTCGCCGAGGACATTGGTGATGATCTTGATCTGGTGCTTCAGGCTGTGGAACTCGTCGTTACCCTGCAACTCGGGTCCACCTCAATGCTGCAACGCAAGCTTCGCGTCGGGTTTGCGAAGGCCGGTCGGCTGATGGACATCCTGGAGACCCGCGGCGTCGTGGGACCCTCGGAAGGGTCCAAGCCGCGCGACGTCCTGGTGACTCCCGACGAGCTCGAAGCGGTCCTGGAGAACCTCAAGGTGGGCTAAACCGAGCAGAGCAGCAAAACGCCCGTGCCAGACGGCCGATCATGAGCGCATCTCGATATCGGTAATACTGGGACGGCCATGCTTGAGTCCGCCTCACCCGTTCGGGCTGACAGCCACGGTCCGACCAGCTCGGAGCCGACGGCGGTGCACCTGATCACGCTCGGTTGTGCCCGTAATGAGGTCGATTCGGAGGAACTTGCCGCGTCGCTGGACAGCGGGGGCTTTAGGCTGGTGGATGACCCCCACGAAGCGGATGCAGTGATGGTCAATACGTGCGGATTCATCGAGGCAGCCAAGAAGGACTCGATCGACACGCTGCTGGCAGCCAGTGATCTCAAAAGGGCCGCCAAAGCGAAGGCGGTCGTCGCCGTTGGCTGCCTGGCGGAGCGCTACG